>NZ_QSUR01000021.1:0-130708 GCF_003439055.1 Bacteroides sp. OM05-10AA | reverse complement strand
ATTTATTCACAATAGAAGAAGTACCACCAAATTTGACGAAGAACCGAAAATTCATAAAAATACCTTCATTCTCGAATGAATATTATACTTTTGTATTGAGAACAAATTTGAATGCCAAGGGTTTGTTAAAAATCCACATTGTTTTTATAATGCTGTTATGAATACCAATTATATAGATGAATTGAACGAGAGTCAGTGTGCTGCAGTGACTTATAATGACGGTCCTTCGCTGGTGATAGCCGGTGCAGGTTCGGGGAAGACGCGCGTATTGACTTATAAAATCGCTTACTTGCTGGAACAGGAGAACGGCTACAATCCGTGGAATATCCTTGCACTGACCTTTACGAATAAGGCGGCGCGCGAGATGAAAGAGCGTATTGCCCGTCAGGTAGGTATGGAACGGGCACGTTATTTGTGGATGGGGACTTTCCATTCCATCTTCTCACGGATTCTTCGTGCCGAAGCAACATTTATCGGGTTCACTTCCCAGTTCACCATCTATGATACGGCTGATAGTAAGAGTCTGCTTCGTTCCATTATTAAAGAGATGGGATTGGACGAGAAAACTTATAAACCGGGAGCGGTACAAGCACGTATCTCCAATGCCAAGAATCATCTGGTCACTCCCACGGGGTATGCTGCCAATAAAGAGGCTTACGAAGGAGATATGGCTGCCAAGATGCCTGCTATCCGTGATATCTATACCCGTTATTGGGACAGATGTCGTCAGGCAGGTGCAATGGATTTCGATGATTTACTGGTGTACACCTATATTTTATTCCGTGACTTTCCGGAAGTGTTGGCACGCTACCGGGATCAGTTCCGTTATGTGCTGGTAGATGAGTATCAGGATACGAATTATGCGCAGCATAGCATTGTCTTGCAACTGACTAAAGAAAATCAACGGGTCTGTGTCGTGGGAGACGATGCGCAAAGTATCTATTCTTTCCGTGGGGCGGATATTGACAATATTCTCTATTTTACAAAAATCTACCCCAATACGAAAGTCTTTAAACTGGAGCAGAATTACCGTTCCACACAAACCATTGTTTGTGCTGCCAACAGCCTGATTGAGAAGAATGAACGTCAGATACGGAAAGCCGTGTTTTCGGAGAAAGAAAAGGGGGAACCTATCGGTGTATTTCAGGCGTATAGCGATGTGGAAGAGGGAGATATTGTAGCTAATAAGATTGCAGAGCTACGACGGGAGTATCGCTACGGATATGCTGATTTTGCCATCCTGTATCGTACGAATGCACAAAGCCGTATTTTTGAAGAGGCTCTTCGGAAACGAAGTATACCTTATAAGATTTACGGAGGACTTTCGTTCTACCAGCGAAAAGAGATAAAAGATGTGATTGCTTATTTCCGTTTGGTAGTGAATCCGAATGATGAAGAAGCATTCAAGCGAATCATTAATTATCCGGCTCGTGGTATTGGAGATACGACAGTCGGGAAGATTATATCGGCGGCTACCGATCATGGTGTAAGTCTTTGGGCGGCACTCTGTGAACCATTGAGTTACGGACTGGATATAAATAAAGGAACGCATGCAAAACTGCAAGGCTTTCGTGAATTGATAGAAGGTTTCATTGTCGATCAGGCAGATAAGAACGCTTATGAAATAGGAACGAATATCATCCGTCAGTCCGGCATTATCAACGATGTCTGCCAGGACACATCCCCCGAGAACCTAAGCCGTAAGGAAAATATAGAAGAGTTGGTGAATGGAATGAATGACTTCTGCGCTTTGCGGCAGGAGGAGGGTAACCCGAATGTGTCTCTTACCGATTTCCTTTCGGAGATTGCATTGCTTACCGATCAGGATTCCGACAAGGCGGATGATGGGGAAAAGATAACGTTGATGACAGTTCATTCGGCTAAAGGATTGGAGTTTAAGAATGTATTTGTGGTTGGTCTGGAAGAAAACCTGTTTCCCAGTGGGATGGTAGGAGATTCTCCCCGGGCACTGGAAGAAGAACGTCGTTTGTTCTATGTAGCTATTACTCGTGCGGAGGAACATTGTTATCTGTCTTTTGCCAAAACCCGTTTCCGTTATGGAAAGATGGAATTTGGAAGCCCCAGTCGTTTCTTGCGTGATATCGATGTTCATTACTTGCAACTGCCGCATGAGGCAGGAGTGAGCCGGGCTGTCGATGAAGGTGCAGGACGTTTCCGTAGAGAGATTGAAGGAGGATTCACCCGTTCAGCTTCTCCGTCGCGTGCCCCTTTCGGAAGTACATCTTCCGAACAGCGTGAACGTCCGAAAGCACAGATCATTGCTCCCAGCGTACCGAGAAATTTGAAGAAAGTTAGTACTGTTAGCCCAAGTAACGGTGTACAGGCAACCTCTTCCACTTCGGCATCGGTAGCAGGAGTACAGGTCGGACAGATGATAGAGCACGAACGTTTCGGATTGGGTGAAGTGATTAAAGTAGAAGGAACGGGAGACAATGCGAAAGCAACTATTCATTTTAAAAATGCGGGAGACAAACAACTATTATTACGTTTCGCTCGTTTTAAAGTGGTAGAATAAATAATAACACTAAATAGAGAGACTCATGAAGAAACAACTAACAGTAATTTTGCTTTCCGCTTTGATTTTGAGTGGATGTGCGTCGGGGCGTATGGGAAATCCGGGAGCTATCATGGCAGGTGCTTCTATCGGAGGTAGTCTGGGAAGTTCGATAGGCGGACTTATCGGAGATAATAATCATGGCTGGAGAGGCGGTTACCGTGGTTCTGCTATTGGGAATATTGTGGGAACCATTGCCGGTGCGGCTATTGGAAACGCGTTGACGGCGCCGAGACAAGAGCAAATAGAGGAAGATGCGTATATTCCTGAAGTGAGGGAAGTCCGTGTGCAAAAATATAAGAAGCAGCCGGTGCAGCAGCCTATTTCTCAACTGAAGTTGCGCAAGATCCGTTTTATAGATGATAATCGCAGTCATGTGATTGATGCGGGAGAAAATAGCAAGATAATTTTTGAGATTATGAATGAAGGGAGAAATCCTGTTTATAATGTAGTTCCTGTGGTAGAAACGGTGGGGAAGGTGAAGCATCTCGGCATTTCTCCTTCCGTGATGGTGGAGGAGATTCTTCCGGGTGAAGGCATCCGTTATACCGCTTCCATTCACGCAGGTGAAAAATTGAAAGACGGTGAAGTGACATTCCGTGTCGCAGTGGCGGACGAGAATGGAGTGATTTGTGATTCGCAAGAATTTACCCTGCCTACACAGCGCGGAAACTAGAAATAACAGCCCGAATATCCGGTTTAAACATAGTGACGGTATATGCTTGGAATAGTGACGCTATCCTAAGCATATACCGTCACTATGTTGGTGGGATAGCGTCACTCTTTTACGGAGTATCTTTTTCTTTTCATAAGCAGTGCTGACTCACTTTTTCTGCAATAATATTATTTCTGTCATGATCTATAATTATTAGGGCATCTATTAGTATCATGAAATCGTAATATTATTATCTTTGTTGGTAAATGATAAAAACCTGAAAAACAGGAGGAAAAAGATAATGAATAAATTTTATTTTATCTTATTGTTGTGTTTGTTTTCATCCTGTAGGATGAACAAGACAAACCATGTAGAAACATGCAAAACTGAAAATGACAGTACAGAACAGTTCTATGACCAGTCGGAGGGTATGGAAATATTGGATACACTGGGTAAGGTTTATGGTAATGAACCTCATATAGCCGGGTTGTCTTTGGAAACTCCCAACTGCCCCGACTTTATTGAAGGTATCTATTTTGATAAAGCTACTCTTGTTTTTCAGGTCACAGGAGATACAGTCAAAGCACGGCAGATATTGGAAAAGGCTTCCGGAAGTAAGAATTTCAGGCTGGAACTTATGGGTGGTAGTAATTACTCGCAAACCCAGTTGCTCGCTATCCAGAAGGAGTTAAATAAGAAAATGGAAGAGTCGGGATATGAGAATATAAAAAGGAATGTAACGGGATATGGTGTAGGATTGCGATATATAGAAATCCGTCTGATTGTGAATACTCCCGAAAAACAAAAAGAATTCCGGGAGAAGATTATGGACTCGCCTGCTTTTCAATTTAGTGGTGTGACAGAGCCGATTATCAATCAAAAAGTGGGTGTGAACCATATAAACGGTATTTATATCCGTCCCGAATATCCGGTTTATTCTACAGCTGCAGAACAGGTAACATTCATTCTCAATAACTACAGCGGTGGAACAATAGAATGTGGAGAACGTTATTATGTTACTTTTGAAGATGAAAAGGGGATCTGGCGGGAATTGCCTATGAATACCGCTTTTGTTAGCATAGCTTATGTTATACAGGATAAGGGAGAACGGGAGATGAGGGCTTCGCTTTATCCGGATGTGCATCCGAATAAAGCCGGACGTTACCGTTATTTTTACGAGGTGACCATCAACAGGAAACCTGTCTTGATGATGGCTGAATTTAGATTGTCAGACAATGAGAAGGAATGGAAAGAGGCAAAAAGAACGCCTTTACCCGAAGGATTGTTGACAATGAAGCAGGACAACACTCATCAGACGGTTGGGGAACAGGTGGAAGAACCGGTTTATGATATGGTGGAGGTCATGCCGGAATTTCCAGGAGGTGTACGCGCTATGCTTGATTTCATTAAGAAGAATATTCAGTATCCGGAAATAGCCCGCAAAAATGGCATACAGGGGAGGGTGATTGTAGGAGTTGTGGTTGATAAGAATGGCTCTGTAACCAATCTGACTATTCTCAAAAGCATTGATCCTTATTTGGATAAAGAAGCTATCCGTGTTATCAGGCTTATGCCGAAGTGGAAACCGGGGACACAGATGGATAAACCGGTGAAGGTTAAATATGCTATTCCCGTAAGTTTTAAACTTGCCGATTAAAGATAACAAATTCCGGAGATAAAACTAGGTTGGAGAAGTTGCTTTCATACCGAATAAGACTATACCTAAAACCATACCTAAAGCTATGCTTTAGCATCTGTAAAGCGTAGCTTTAGATTAGATAAAGCTACGCTTTTCATAGTCTTACCAATTATTTCCGGCGTTACTGCTATTGACCAGCATCTCTACCCGCTGTCTGTATGTATTTGCTCCTTCAGCGATATTCTTTCCCGCATCCGCTGTTCCCATTCCATAAACAACGATAGGAGTCTGCCACACCATACCTGAATGGATAGCACTGCCCTGATAAGGGCGTAAAAGTTCGTCCGTAGTGAAACCATTCCTTCCTCCGCTGCGGTAAGCATCGAATTCAGATCCGGTAGTTGTTACCACTGTCAGCGGTTTACCGGCGACTGCCGGAGTCTTGGATAGGAAAGTAAAGACTTCATCCTGCCATTTCTTTAGTAATGACGGTGCAGACATCCAATAGAAAGGAAACTGATAGATCACAGCAGAGGCATCAGAGATGATTTTACTCCATTCGTCTACATTGAAAGCGATGTCAGGCGATAATTCGTAAAGGTTGAATACGGCTACTCCTTCAATGTCACCAACGGCATCAATTAATGCTTTGTTTGCTTGAGATCCTTTCATGTTTGGATGTGCCAGCAGGATCACTACTTTTCTTAAATCTTTATTCATATTCAATCAGGTATTTAGGATGATATAACTACTTATAGATTATAAAGGTGTAAAAATAAGAAAAAGTTCGCGAAAACCAATATCTTAATTAAAAATAAAACAATCCCTCTTTGCTTTTGAATTTGTATTTTTGCATCCACGTTCGTAAGGCGTTATTTTAGATAATAATTTGTATATGATAGATTTTAATCAGTTCCCTTCTCCTTGTTACATCATGGAAGAAGAGCTTTTAAGAAAGAACCTGTGTTTGATAAAAAGCGTGGCCGACAGGGCGGGAGTGGAGATCATTCTTGCTTTCAAGTCATTTGCCATGTGGCGCTCTTTCCCCATATTCCGTGAATATATAGATCATTCTACGGCAAGTTCGGTGTATGAAGCCCGTTTGGCATTGGAAGAGTTCGGCAGCAAGGCGCATACATATTCTCCTGCTTATACGGAACAGGATTTCCCGGAAATCATGCGTTGCAGCAGTCATATCACATTCAACTCAATGCAGCAGTTTGAACGCTTCTATCCGATGGTGGTTGCAGAAGGAAGTGGCATCTCTTGTGGTATCCGCGTAAATCCTGAATATTCGGAAGTGGAAACCGAACTTTATAATCCATGTGCACCCGGCACACGTTTTGGGATAACAGCCGATTTGCTGCCCGAAGCATTACCGCAAGGTATTGAAGGCTTTCATTGTCATTGTCACTGTGAATCTTCTTCTTATGAGCTGGAACGTACATTGGAACATCTTGAAGCTAAATTTGCCCATTGGTTTTCACAGATTAAATGGTTGAACCTGGGTGGTGGACACCTGATGACTCGTAAGGACTATGATACCGAACATTTGATAAGACTGTTGCAAGGATTAAAAGCACGCTATCCTCATTTGCGCATTATCCTGGAACCCGGTTCGGCCTTTACCTGGCAGACGGGAGTGCTGACTTCCGAAGTGGTGGATATTGTGGAAAGTCGTGGTATCAAGACGGCTATTTTGAATGTTAGTTTCACTTGCCACATGCCGGATTGTCTGGAAATGCCATACCAACCTGCCGTGCGTGGTGCAGAGATGGGAAATGAAGGAAAATATATTTATCGTCTCGGAGGAAATTCCTGTTTGAGCGGTGATTATATGGGACTGTGGAGCTTCGATCACGAGTTGCAAATCGGAGAGCGTATCGTGTTCGAAGATATGATTCATTATACGATGGTCAAGACAAATATGTTTAACGGAATTCATCATCCTGCCATTGCCATCTGGACAAAAGAGGGGAAAGCTGAAATATACAAGCAATTTTCTTATGAAGATTATCGTGACCGAATGAGTTGATAATCAAAATGATTGTTTTGCGGTAGGTGCAAAGTGAACAGATTTCTGTGAAAAAAGTAGGCAGAATGTTTGCATGTTTACGGAAAATCCCTACCTTTGCAACCGCAAACGAAAAAATGCGGAAATAGCTCAGTTGGTAGAGCATAACCTTGCCAAGGTTAGGGTCGCGAGTTCGAGTCTCGTTTTCCGCTCATGTTTCTTTGAAATGTTGGAACAATAATCTTTGCCCAGGTGGCGGAATTGGTAGACGCGCACGTTTCAGGTGCGTGTGTCGAGAGGCATGCAGGTTCGAGTCCTGTTCTGGGCACAAAGGTTAAACTTTAAAATTATGGAGAGGTGGCGGAATTGGTAGACGCGCTACTTTGAGGTGGTAGTGACAGAAATGTTGTGGGAGTTCGAGTCTCCTCCTCTTCACAGTTTATGAAAGTGAAATGCGGAAATAGCTCAGTTGGTAGAGCATAACCTTGCCAAGGTTAGGGTCGCGATTTCGAGTCTCGTTTTCCGCTCTTGTTTCTTTGAAATAATGGAACTAAGTTTTGCCCAGGTGGCGGAATTGGTAGACGCGCACGTTTCAGGTGCGTGTGTCGAGAGGCATGCAGGTTCGAGTCCTGTTCTGGGCACCAATCTTTCAGATTTCTGAATGACGAAATTTAGTTTGCGGAAATAGCTCAGTTGGTAGAGCATAACCTTGCCAAGGTTAGGGTCGCGAGTTCGAGTCTCGTTTTCCGCTCCATATAAGATGAGGTTGTCAGTCGATAAGATTGGCAACCTTTTTTTGTATAATATTGGAAGTTTACCGGACGATTGTATCGATAGATTGAACGGAAAAGCGTAATTTTGCAAACGAAAAAATCAATGTACTCCCCCCAAAAAAGAGCGTCATTGATTCACACAGACCTTTAATTAATTTAACTATTTGTGATATGTTAACACAGATCATTAATGCACGCATCCTCACCCCGCAAGGCTGGTTGAAGGATGGGTCAGTTCTTATTCGTGACAATAAAATTCTGGAAGTAACTAATTGTGACCTTGCAATTATCGGAGCCAAACTGATTGATGCCAAAGGAATGTATATTGTTCCGGGAGGTGTAGAAATCCATGTTCACGGTGGCGGTGGAAGAGACTTTATGGAAGGCACCGAAGAGGCTTTCCAGACAGCAATCAAAGCTCATATGCAGCATGGCACTACCAGTATTTTTCCTACTCTTTCTTCTTCTACCATTCCAATGATCCGTGCAGCCGCGGAAACTACAGAGAAAATGATGGCGGAGCCTAATAGCCCTGTGCTCGGACTTCATCTGGAAGGACATTATTTCAATATGGCGATGGCAGGTGGACAGATTCCCGAAAATATCAAAGATCCCGATCCCGAAGAATATATTCCGTTGCTGGAAGAAACTCATTGTATCAAACGTTGGGATGCCGCACCGGAACTTCCCGGAGCCATGCAATTTGGTAAATATATCACAGCGAAAGGGGTGTTGGCTTCGGTAGGACATACCCAGGCAGAATTTGAGGATATACAGACAGCCTATGAGGCGGGATATACGCATGCCACTCATTTTTATAATGCAATGCCGGGATTCCATAAACGGAAAGAGTACAAGTATGAAGGTACGGTAGAAAGTATTTATCTGATTGATGATATGACAGTGGAAGTGGTGGCAGACGGTATTCATGTGCCTCCAACAATCTTGCGCCTTGTATACAAGATAAAAGGAGTGGAACGCACTTGTCTGATAACGGATGCATTGGCTTGTGCGGCCAGTGATAGTCAGGTGGCTTTTGATCCGCGTGTGATTATCGAGGACGGAGTATGTAAGCTGGCAGACCATTCAGCACTGGCGGGAAGTATTGCAACGATGGATCGACTGATTCGTACCATGGTGCAGAAGGCGGAAATACCTTTGGAGGATGCCGTGAGAATGGCCTCCGAAACTCCTGCCCGGATTATGGGAGTACTCGACCGTAAAGGAACGCTGGAGCGTGGCAAGGATGCCGATATAATTGCTTTAGACAGAGACTTGAATGTGGGAGCTGTATGGGCGATGGGAGAACTGGTGGAAGGCACCAATAAACTGTTTTAAATCTAATAAATAACGAAAACTATGTTGACTCAAATAATAAATGGAAGAATATTGACCCCGCAAGGCTGGTTGAAAGATGGTTCCGTATTGATTTGTGATGGAAAAATATTAGAGGTGACCAATAGTGATTTGGCGGTTATCGGTGCAACGGTTATTGATGCCAGAGGGATGACGATTGTGCCTGGATTTGTAAGTATGCATACACATGGAGGTGGCGGACATGATTATACGGAAGCAACGGAAGAAGCATTCCGCACGGCAACTACTGCACATCTGAAACATGGTGCTACCGGGATATTTCCTACATTATCATCTACCTCGTTCGAAAGAATCTACCAGGCAGTCGATGTCTGTGAAAACCTGATGAAAGAGAAGGACTCTCCTGTTCTTGGCCTGCATATCGAAGGTCCTTACCTGAATCCGAAGATGGCGGGAACCCAGTATGACGGTTTTCTGAAAACTCCGGATGAAAACGAATATATTCCTTTATTGGAGCATACCTCTTGTATCAGACGTTGGGACATCAGTCCTGAACTGCACGGTGCACATGATTTTGCAAAGTACACCCGTTCGAAAGGAATTATGACTGCCGTAACACATACGGAAGCCGAATATGATGAAATCAAGGCTGCGTATGCAGTGGGCTTCTCTCATGCTGCCCATTTTTATAATGCGATGCCGGGTTTCCATAAACGTCGTGAGTATAAATATGAGGGTACGGTGGAGAGCGTATATTTGACGGATGGGATGACAGTGGAAGTGATTGCAGATGGTATTCACTTGCCTGCCACGATTCTAAAATTGGTTTATAAGTTGAAAGGTGTAGAGAATACGTGCCTCGTTACCGATGCTTTGGCTTATGCTGCTTATGAAGGGAATGAACCGATTGATCCTCGCTATATCATAGAGGACGGCGTATGTAAGATGGCAGATCATTCTGCATTGGCCGGTAGCCTGGCTACGATGGATGTATTGGTTCGCACCATGGTGAAGAAAGCAAATATACCTTTGGAAGATGCCGTGCGTATGGCTTCTGAAACTCCTGCCCGTTTAATAGGAGTGAGTGACCGGAAAGGGGCGTTGGCAAAGGGAAAGGATGCTGATATTGTGATTCTTGATAAGGAACTGAATGTACGATGTGTATGGTCGATGGGAAAGATTGTTCCGGGAACTGATATTCTGTTGCATAAAGAATAGTTGAAATAATTCCCAAAAAGGAGGGGCATAATGAATAATAAAACGCAGATTAACGCAAATTATCGCAGATTATTTCATTTATATTGATTTATTAATCAACGACTTATAAAATTATTTCTGCAATAATTTGCGTTAATCTGCGTTTTGACATACTCCCTATTGTAAAAGCAAATGTTCTGTATGATATTAAGAGCCCGGTGGTTTATCATCATCAGAAGCTTTCCGGACTTTTATGTATTTCTATTCTGAAAGCAAACTGCTTTCTATCAGTTCTTTCAATTGGTTTTTATTCATTGTACCTAACTTCATTGTCGGTTTGCCGTTCAGCGGGCAAAGTAACAGGTTGGGAATGGTGCGGATTTTAAATGCACTTTCCAATTCCGGTTCCTGATCGACGTCTACTTTATAAATATCTAATTTCCCTTCGTATTCTTTAGCCAGTTGGTCTAATATAGGCGATAACGCTTTGCAATAGACGCACCACGGGGCATGAAAATCGACCAGGCAAGGTTTATTCCCTTTGAAGTTCCAGTTATCAGGATAAGATTGATAATCAGCTACCTTCTCTACAAAACTATCTTTGGTTAAATCTATTATTTTCATATATTCTATTTTTAATGGTTCATTTCATTTTCTCTACTGCAAAGATAGGGGAACTGTGATAAAAGAAGGATAGCCATTTTTCCTGTTGTGTTTACAATTCTTCCTTTATGGCTATTTTCTAATCAAATTCTAATCTGATATGAGAGGCTTATAATGGCTTTTTCCCGTCTCTCCGGCTATAGAATTGTAATTTTGCCGCGACAACTACAATAAGGTAATAAAGATAAATATAGTAATGAACAGAGTATTTCTAATTTCTTTTTTTCTTCTGCTGACAGGAGGAATATGCGCGCAACAGGCTACCACAGGAGCATTAACGCTGAAAGAGGCGGAACAACGTTTTCTGGAACGTAACTTATCGCTGATAGCCGAACGGTACAACATTGATATGGCACAGGCACAAGTGCTGCAAGCCAAATTATTTGAGAATCCGGTAATCTCGTTAGAACAGAATGTTTATAACCGCCTGAACGGAAAGTATTTTGATTTTGGCAAGGAGGGCGAAATGGTTGTGGGGATTGAACAGGTAATTCGTCTTGCCGGACAACGGAATAAGCAGGTGAAACTGGAGAAAATCAATAAAGAAATAGCAGAATATCAGTTTGAAGAGGTGATGAGAACACTTCGTCAGGAGCTGAATGAGAAGTTTGTACAAGTCTATTTTCTCTCGAAATCCATATCCATTTATGAGAAGGAAGTGAATTCTCTGCAAGAGTTACTTGCCGGAATGAAACTGCAACAGGAGAAAGGAAATATTTCATTGATGGAAATGTCCCGTCTGGAATCTATGCTGTTCTCTTTGAAGAAAGAGAAGAATGAACGGGAAAACGAGTTGTTAACCCTTAGAGGGGAACTTAATGTCTTGTTAAATCTTCCGGGAGACACGATGGTTGAGTTATCACTGGATGAAGAGGTGTTGAAGCAATTGGATTTGTCTCAACTATCGTTCGCCGACTTGAAAGCGATGGTGAATGAACGGCCGGATCTCAAAATTGCCCGGAGTACGGTCAGTGCTTCCCGTGCAAATCTGAAATTGCAGAAATCAATGGCATTTCCGGAATTTTCGGTGAATGGTAGTTATGACCGTGCCGGAAACTTTATCAATAATTATTTTGCAATAGGAGTGAGCCTGTCAGTACCTATTTTCAACCGCAACCAGGGAAATGTGAAAGCTGCCCGTTTTAGTATCCAGCAGGCAGGAGCGGAACAGGAAAATGCGGCTAACCGTGCGGATATGGAGCTTTATACCGCTTATGCTTCGTTGGATAAAGCTGTTCAGCTTTATCAATCTACCAATATGGAACTGGAACGTAACTTCGAAAAACTGATAGCAGGAGTGAATGAGAACTTTAAGAAACGAAATATCAGCTTGTTGGAGTTTATCGATTACTATGACAGCTATAAAGAAACTTGTATTCAGCTACATGAAATAAAGAAAGATGTTTTCCTGGCGATGGAAAACCTGAATACAACTATCGGACAAACTATATTGAACTACTAATATTCATAAATTATCAAAGACTATGAACTGGAATAAATTCCTTCCTTGCATATTGCTTACTACCGTATTGGGAGCATGCTCCGGTAAAGGAGAACAAACGAATGTTGAACCGACTGCCTTATGCCTGACAGATAGCTTGTTGAGAATTGTATCTGTCGATACGGTTCACGTTCAAGAGGTGATTGACGAACTGACATTGAACGGGCGGGTCACTTTTAATGAGAATCAGGTGGCACATGTATATCCGATGTTTGGAGGTACGGTAACAGAACTGAAGGCTGAAATAGGAGACTTTGTTCGTAAGGGAGAGGTATTGGCAGTCATCCGCAGTGGAGAAGTGGCAGATTATGAAAAGCAATTGAAAGAGGCGGAACAACAATTATTGCTGGCACGCAGAAATATGGATGCCACGCAGGATATGTATGCTTCCGGCATGGCTTCGGATAAGGATGTACTTCAGGCGAAGCAGGAGTTGACAAGTGCCGAAGCCGAAGAAAGAAGAATAAAGGATGTTTTCTCTATTTATAATTTCTCCGGAAATGCTTATTATCAGCTGAAATCTCCTGTTTCGGGGTTTATTGTGGAGAAACAAATCAGCAGGGATATGCAGTTGCGTCCGGATCAGAGTGAAGAACTGTTCACGATTTCGGGGTTGTCAGACGTATGGGTGATGGCGGATGTGTATGAAAGCGATATCAGTAAGGTTTCCGAAGGTGCTTCCGTACGCATTTCTACGTTGGCTTATCCGGATAAGATGTTTGCCGGTACGATTGATAAGGTGTATCATTTGTTGAATAGTGAAAGTAAAACGATGAATGTCCGCATCAAATTGAAGAATGAAGAGTATTTGTTGAAACCGGGGATGTTTACGAATGTAAGTGTGAAATGTAAAGCGGATGGAACTTCCATGCCTCGTATCGATGCTCATGCACTGGTATTTGAAGGAGGAAAGAATTATGTAGTTGTGGTGGAGCCGGATCAGCGTTTGCAGGTGAAAGAGGTGGATGTGTACAAGCAGTTGAGCAAGGAGTGCTATATCCGTTCTGGACTTTCCGAGGGAGACAGAGTGCTGAATAATAATGTATTGTTGGTATATAATGCGTTGAATGCAGATTAAAAACAGAAAATAGTATGCACAAATTCATAGATAATATAGTGGCTTTCTCGCTGAAGAATAAATTCTTTATTTTCTTCTGTACAGCGATTGCCGTTATAGCCGGAGCTGTTTCCTTTAAACATACTCCGATAGATGCTTTCCCGGATGTGACGAATACGAAAGTGACGATTATCACGCAATGGCCGGGGCGTAGTGCCGAAGAGGTAGAGAAGTTTATCACCATTCCTGTTGAGATTGCGATGAATCCCGTTCAGAAGAAAACGGATATTCGTTCCACCACTCTTTTCGGGCTTTCTGTCATCAATGTAATGTTTGAAGATCGTGTCGATGATTTCACCGCACGTCAACAGGTATATAATTTATTGAATGATGCCGACCTTCCGGACGGGGTAACTCCGGAAGTACAACCTCTGTATGGACCGACGGGAGAAATATTCCGTTATACGCTTCGTAGTGACAAGCGCAGTGTGCGGGAACTGAAAACGATTCAGGATTGGGTGATTGAACGTAATCTCCGTTCGGTGTCCGGCGTAGCGGATATTGTGAGCTTCGGCGGGGAGGTGAAGACGTTTGAGGTAAGTGTGAATCCTCACCAGTTGATTAATTATGGCATTACCTCTTTGGAACTATATGATGCGATAGCTAAAAGTAATATCAATGTAGGAGGAGATGTCATCACTAAAAGTTCGCAAGCTTATGTGGTTCGTGGAATCGGTTTGATTAACGATCTGGATGAATTGAGAAATATCGTAGTGAAAAACATCAATGGCACTCCGATTCTAGTGAAGAATCTTGCCGATGTACACGAATCCTGTCTGCCTCGTCTGGGACAAGTGGGCCGAATGGATGAAAATGATGTTGTACAGGGGATTGTAGTCATGCGGAAAGGAGAGAATCCGGGTGAGGTGATTGCAAACCTGAAAGATAAAATAGAAGACTTGAATCAGAATGTGCTTCCGAAAGATGTGAAGATAGTGGCATTCTATGACCGGGAGGACTTGGTGAATCTGGCGGTAAAGACTGTGACGCATAACCTGATTGAAGGAATATTATTGGTTACGTTTATTGTATTGATCTTTATGGCAGATTGGCGGACTACCGTGATTGTTGCTGTCGTTATCCCATTAGCCCTTTTGTTCGCATTTATCTGTTTACGGGTGATGGGAATGTCCGCCAATCTGCTTTCTATGGGAGCCATAGACTTCGGTATTATTATTGACGGGGCCGTGGTGATGGTGGAAGGAGTGTTTGTGGCTTTGGACAAGAAAGCGAGGGAAGTGGGGATGCCTGCTTTTAATGTGATGTCTAAAATGGGACTGATCCGTCACACGGCAAAAGACAAGGCGAAAGCGGTTTTCTTCTCCAAATTGATTATCATCACTGCATTGATTCCTATCTTCTCTTTCCAGAAGGTAGAAGGAAAGATGTTCTCTCCTTTGGCATACACGTTGGGCTTTGCACTGTTGGGAGCTCTAATCTTTACATTGACATTGGTTCCGGTGATGTCTTCCATGTTACTGAAGAAGAATGTCCGTGAGAAAAACAACCGCTTTGTCCATTTTATCAATGCAAAGTGTTCGGCTCTTTTTGATTTATTCTATGCGCACAGAAAGCTGACCATCGGAATGGCAACCGTAATAGCAGGTGTCGGATTATGGCTTTTCTCTTTCCTGGGTACGGAGTTCCTTCCGAAGTTGAATGAGGGATCTATCTATATTCGTGCTACTTTGCCACAGAGTATTTCGTTGGATGAATCGGTGACTCTTGCCAATAAAATGAGAAAGAAACTATTAACGTTTCCGGAAGTGCGGCAAGTGCTGTCGCAAACCGGACGACCGAATGACGGTACAGATGCTACCGGATTCTATAATATCGAATTCCACGTTGATATTTATCCCGAAAAGGAATGGGAGAGCAAGTTGACAAAACTGGAATTGATTGATAAGATGCAGGATGATTTATCCATTTATCCCGGTATTGACTTCAATTTCTCACAACCGATTACCGATAATGTGGAGGAAGCTGCTTCCGGTGTGAAAGGATCTATTGCGGTGAAAGTGTTTGGTAAAGACTTGTATGAGTCGGAGAAATATGCGGTTCAGATAGATAAGATTCTTAGTACGGTTCAGGGAATTGAAGACTTGGGGGTGATTCGGAACATCGGTCAGCCGGAGCTTCGTATAGAGTTGAATGAACGCCAGTTGGCGCGTTATGGGGTTGCTAAGGAAGATGTGCAATCGATTATCGAAATGGCTATTGGCGGAAAATCGGCTTCACTGTTGTATGAGGATGAGCGGAAGTTCAACATCATGGTAAGATACAGCGAGCAATTCCGCCAGAATGAAGAGGAGATAGGTAAGATATTGGTTCCGGCGATGGATGGAACGATGGTTCCTATCAAAGAATTGGCAGATATAACGACGATTACGGGACCGTTATTGATATTCCGTGATAATCACGCTCGTTTCTGTGCGGTGAAATTCTCGGTGAGAGGTCGTGATATGGGTACGGCAGTTGCCGAGGCGCAGAAAAAGGTGAATGCTTCCGTACATCTGCCGGCAGGCTATTCGCTGAAATGGACGGGCGATTTTGAGAACCAGCAACGTGCAACGAAACGTCTGGCACAAGTTGTCCCTATCAGTATTGCTATCATCTTTATCATCCTGTTTATCCTATTCTCTAATGCGCGGGATGCGGGACTGGTATTGTTGAATGTACCGTTTGCCGCCGTGGGTGGTATTGTGGCTCTTCTGATAACGCAGTTCAACTTCTCCATTTCTGCCGGTATCGGTTTTATTGCCTTGTTTGGTATTTGTATTCAGAATGGGGTGATTATGATTTCCGATATAAAGGCGAATCTAAAACTCGGTTCGCCCTTGGAGAAAGCCACTAAGGAAGGAGTGCGCTCGCGTATCCGCCCTGTGATTATGACAGCGGCAATGGCAGCTATCGGTTTGATGCCCGCTGCCATGAGTCATGGAATTGGTTCGGAATCACAACGTCCGTTGGCGATTGTCATTATCGGTGGATTGATAGGAGCGACTTTCTTTGCTCTGTTTGTCTTTCCTCTCATTGTGGAAGTGGTATATGAACGAATGTTATATGATAAAAATGGAAAGTTATTGCAAAGACGTATTTAGTTCATTTCTATTCTGTGAAAAAAACTCTCATAGATTAAATTTGTAGGTTTTCAGTAGGTAGAGGGAGAAAGGAATAAAAGAAGGGTGAATTAAAAAATCACCCGTACTTTTGTTCCTTTTTCTATTTCTGAAAATATATCCAACTTTGCGTGATAAGCGGAGATGATTTTCAGGGTTAGGCTAAGTCCGATACCTTGTCCGGCATAGTCCCGGGTATTACTGCCCCGATAGAAAGACTGGAATATGTGTTCTATTTCTTCTTGCGGAATACCGATTCCCCGGTCTTCTATATCAAGAATGACTTGTTGTTGCTCCCAGTAGAGAGTCACATTTACCTCTTTATCGGAGTATTTGCAGGCATTATCTATTATATTCTTTAATGCTATCTTCAACAGATACGGATTGGCTTTTACAGTCATCTGCCGGTCTGTCTCTTCCAAATGAAGATGGATTCTCTCATCGGAAGCTGTCAACTCTTTTAATATATCGGCCAGAATAATCTCTTCAATATTGTTTTTCAGGAGTTCTTCTTCTTGTCGTGAAAGAAAAAGAAGATGCCGGATCAGATTGGATAACCGTTTGCTTTCCGAAGAAATTCGTTGAAGGGATTCAATGTATTCTCCCGTGCTTCTTTCTTTCAGCAGACTGATTTCACATTCTCCCTGAATGGCAGTAATCGGATTGTTCAACTCATGTGAAGCGTGACTGACAAATGATTTTTCTGCCTTGAATGCACTGTCCAGACGGTCGAGCATACTGTTTAATGTCTTTATCATGTCCTCCAGCTCGTCATTATTGCCAGTGGTCTTTAATCGGCGGTTCAGACTGTTGGCACGTATTCTTTTCAATTCCTTTAGTATGTGTTGCAGGGGAACCAGAATACGACCGGAATATATTTTCCCGATAAAAAAGATCAGAACGGAACTGGCTAAGATGAGAAATATGGAAAGCAATAATAAGTGTTCCTTGATTTCTGTTCCGTAGGCATTCCGGGACATGACAAGTACGATAAAGTTTCCTTCATTATCCGGATAATAAAGGGCGGCTCCCAGTTGATCCTTATATTTGAAGGAGAAAGGGATGCTGTCCTGTCCTGCCAGCAGAAGAGCCTGCTGGTGTTGCGTGAGGTATTTATTCAGCGTATCACGCACTTCGGAGAGACTGTCCATATTTAAAAGAATCTCATGGGCTTCGGGCAGGAGTTCGTCATATTTGCGCTGGATAATCTGGTAGCTCTGTTCGTCTACTTCATCTTTTTCCCAATGCTTCTGTGCGGTCAGGTAGGCTTTTTCACGCAGGTAAGAAGCATAAAGTTTATTGATGTACTGCGTACTGAAAATATAAAATACAGCAATGATGATGACAGTGGTCAGTACACTGATTAATGTATAGAAGAGAGCTATTTTAGAACCTATTTTCATAGCCGGTGTGCTTGGGAGTTTAAGTATTCATGATATATCCTAATCCTACGACTGTATGGATCAGCTTTTTATCAAAGTCACGATCAATCTTTACCCGGAGATAGTTTACGTAAACATCTACGATGTTGGTATTGGTATCAAAATTCTTGTCCCATACATCTTTGAGCAGGGTGATACGTGAGAGGGCAACCCCTTGATGAGTCATGAAATATTCGAGCAGGCGGTATTCTTTAACGGTAAGGTCGATGTCTATGTCCCCCCTTTTGGCTTTTCGAGTATTGCAGTCCAATACCAGGTTATCGCATGTCAATAGATTGGAAGGGACTTCTTTGTTGCGTCTCAACAGGGCTTTGATGCGTGCTTCCAGTTCTTGGAAACTAAAAGGTTTGACGAGATAATCATCTGCTCCCGCATCCAGTCCTTTGACGATGTCTTCGGTTGTTCCTAAAGCTGTCAGCATGATTACCGGGATTTGATACCCGAACATTTGGCGATAAAGTCGGCAAAGCTCCAAACCATTTATTTTAGGCATGATAATGTCCAGTATTAAAAGGTCGAAAGGTTCGTCCTGAAGGATTTTCCAACCCGTATTCCCGTCATGGCAGACGGTTACCGAATGCCCGAATTCTTTGAGTCCCCGTTCGATGAAAGAGGCGATGTTAATTTCATCTTCAACCAATAGTATCTTTGCCATAATTCAGATTGTTTATGTGCAAAGATACTTTTTTCCCGGCATCCGGAGAAAGAAATCCGCCCTACATTTAAGTGTTTCTTCTTTTTGAGTTGTACTATATACAAACAATAGATATGCTATGAAAATAAATTATGTCATTGGAGCTTTTCTGTGTGTGCTGGGATGTTACGGGTGTAGCAGTCCGAAAACAGAAGTGAAATCGCCGGACGGTCATATCAAAATGGCTTTAACAGTAGACGACAACGGCAAACCGTTGTATAACGTTTTAGTAGGTGACTCATTGTTGATTGAAAATTCGACTTTGGGATTTACGGAGAAAAACGGTATCGACCTGGGCGGAGGATTTCAGATAAAAAACACGACTTTCGACAGTAAAGATGAAACATGGACTCAACCATGGGGTGAAAATAAAACCAATAGGAATCATTATAATGAGATGGCAGTAAATCTGGTCAATAAAGATCAGGTGGAGTTAACGCTTCGTTTCCGTGTGTTTGATGATGGGGTAGGGTTCCGTTATGAATATAATGTGCCCGCAGCAGATTCCCTATTGATTACGGATGAACTGACAACTTTCCATTTTCGTCAGGACGGTACATCATGGTCTATTCCTGCCAGCGCCGAAACTTATGAATTGCTTTATGCGCAACGTCCCATTTCCGAGGTGGAGACAGCCAATACTCCTTTCACCTTTAAAACTGCCGATGGTGTCTACGGAAGTATTCATGAAGCGGCATTGTACGATTTTTCGGAAATGACTTTGAAGCAGGCAGGAAACTATACGTTGAAAGCTGAACTTGCTCCATGGCCTGATGGTGTGAAAGTGCGTAAAGGTAATCATTTCACTACTTCCTGGCGTACTATTCAGATTGTTCCGGATGCCGTTAGTCTGATTAATTCGGCTATGATTTTAAATCTGAATGAACCAAGTAAAATAGAAACGACCGATTGGATTCGTCCGATGAAATATGTAGGTGTATGGTGGGGAATGCATCTCGGCGTAGAAACCTGGAAGATGGATGAACGTCATGGAGCCACTACTGTCAATGCCAAGAAATACATTGATTTTGCCGCTGCCAATCAGATTGAAGGCGTTTTGTTTGAAGGTTGGAATGAAGGCTGGGAAAGCTGGGGTGGTATGCAAAACTTTGACTTTACGAAACCGTATGCTGACTTTGACATTGATGAAGTGGTTCGTTATGCAAAGGAAAAAGGAGTTGAAGTTATCGGCCATCACGAGACCGGAGGGAATATTCCCAATTATGAGCGCCAGATGGATCATGCTATGCAATGGTACACAGACCACGGTATCCATGTCCTGAAGACAGGATATGCGGGAGCTTTCCCGAATGGTTATCTTCATCACAGCCAATATGGAGTCAACCACTATCAGAAAGTGGTGGAAACAGCTGCCCGTCACAAGATGACGCTGGATGCGCACGAACCTATTAAAGATACCGGTATCCGTCGTACATGGCCTAATATGATGACACGTGAAGGAGTGAGAGGGATGGAATGGAATGCATGGAGCGAAGGAAATCCTCCGTCTCATCATGTCATGTTGCCGTTCACCCGTATGCTGTCCGGTCCGCTGGATTATACACCGGGTACGTTTGATATTTTGTTTCTGAATACCAAAGATTCTCCCCGTCGCCAGAAATGGAACGATCAGGATAAAGGAAACAGCCGTGTGAATACAACATTGGCGAAACAGCTTGCTAACTGGGTGATTTTGTATTCTCCCTTGCAGATGGCATCTGATATGATTGAAAATTATGAAGGCCATCCGGCTTTCCAGTTCTTCCGCGATTTTGATCCGGATTGTGACGAATCGAAAGCATTGGCAGGAGAACCGGGGGAATTTGTAGCCATCGTGCGTAAAGCAAAAGGCAACTATTTCTTGGGAGCGGCAACGAACGAGAAACCCCGTACACTGGAAATAAAACTGGATTTCCTGGAACCGGGCAAACAGTATAAAGCTGTCATCTATGCGGATGGAGAGAATGCGGATTGGAAATCAAATCCTACGGATTACCAGATAACGGAACAAACGGTTACTTCTGAAAATACGTTGAACATACGAATGGCTGCCGGAGGCGGACAGGCTATTTCATTTATGACACTTAATTAATAGATTATATTTAAACGCAGATTAACGCGGATTATCGCAAATTAATTTATCTTTTAAAATCTGCGATAATCCGCGTTAATCTGCGTTTAAATATTTGTTTATCCCTTTGCTTCCTGATACATAAAGCGCTTGATTGACTTTTTCGCAGTCTTTTCAAATTCTTCAAAATGGATTTTAATCTTGCTTATTTGAGAATAGTTAGGAAGCTGTTGATTCAATTCGATACGGTTTTGCTCCATTACTTTCTGAATATCCGTCTGCTGCAATCCATGAGCGAAAGCATCGTCGAAATCCGGGTAGATCAGGGCTACCAGTTTTTCGTGTTGTAAGACGATCAGTGACTCCGAAACATACGGCATGTTGTTCAGCTTGCTTTCAATTTCTTCGGGATAGATATTCTGTCCGCTAGAGGTGAGAAGCAGGTTCTTGCTACGTCCGCGGACTGTCACATAACCCTCTTCATCCAACGTACCGAGGTCGCCGGTATGCAGCCAACCGTTAGCATCAATAATTTGTGCCGTAGCTTCCGGATTTTTATAATACCCCAGCATCATATTCATTCCTCTGCATACGATTTCTCCGGCATGCGTTTTCGGATCCGGTGAGTCGATGCGGACTTCCATCCGGCTGGTTGCCTTTCCGCAGGAAGCAAGTTTCAGTGTTTCCCAACGACTGGAACAAATAATCGGACCACATTCCGTCATACCGTAAGCGATGGTGTAGGGGAACCCTATCTTTTTAAGGAAAGCTTCTACTTCCGCATTGAAAGGAGCACCTCCGATAATGATCTCGTCAAAGTTTCCACCGAAGATTTCCATGGCAGCCTGTCGTGCCAATGATTTGATTTTATCATTCACAATAGGCACTTTCAGCAATAACTTGCCGATTTTGCTGTCTACTTTAGGAAGAATATCTTTCTTGATAATCTTTTCCACAATCAACGGTACACAAGAAATCACTTTGGGTTTGATTTCGGAGAAAGATTGGGAAATGATTTTCGGAGACGGCATACGCGTCAGGAAATAGATGTGTGCACCTGCAGAGAATCCGTAAAGGAAATCATATACCATACCGAACACGTGTCCCATAGGCAACATGGAAACGATATGGTCTCCCGGTTTAACGGGCAGCATTTCGAAGCAATAAGCCACGTTCGACCAAAGACTGCGATAGGGGAGCATCACTCCTTTAGAGTAACCTGTGGTACCGGAAGTATAATTGATGATAGCCAGTTCTTCCGGTCGATCTTTCCGGTAACAAATATGTTCCGGTCGAAAGTTCTTGGGATACTGTTGGCCGTAAATAGCGTTCCGGTGTTCAAAAGCGTAAGTCAGTTTTTCGTTCCGGGACACTAATGCCGAGAAATCAGCCAGCGAAGCAATGCCCTCTAACAAAGGCATGGCATCTTCATTCAGGTTCTCCCATGCCTGGTCGCCGACGAAAAGTAATTTGGCTTCGGAATGGTTGACGATATTATGAATATTATCTGCCTTGAATTCATGCAAGATGGGAACAATAACAGCCCCGTAAGTGATAGTCGCCAAGAAAGTAACTGCCCAGTGAGCACTGTTACGTCCGCAAACGGCTATTTTATCTCCCGGCTGGATGCCGGCACTTTCCAAGACGATGTGAAATTTAGCGATTTTACGCGCTACATCCTTATATTGGAGGGTAATTCCTTTATAGTCAGTTAAGGCATCTTTGTCCCAGTTTTTGATGATGCTTTGCTCAATATAATCAATGAACTGATGTTCTTGTTCCATTCGATTTTTGCACATTTAGTTTAAAACTGCGCAAAATTAATACTTCGTAGATGTAAACCGAATTTTAAATTCAAGTTTTACGGTTAATTAACGGAGGGGGAGCGAACAATTTTACCAGCCGGATAAAGGTCATTCGTGTTTCTTCCTTAGAACTAGTTCATTGGCCTATATAAAACATTTCGTCTCCACGCATGAAGATGAAACGAATGCCTTGCCAAGGCAAGAGGTTCCATGCGTGGAGACGAATCAGTTATAGTGTGCTGAATAACTCTTTTCTGATGTTATTCTGAATCAGTATCTTCTTCTTTGGATTTTTCGGAAATAAGTAACAGTTTATCTCCTTCGTGCAGTTTCAGCGTTCCGTTGGGAATCAGGAACTCATCTCCGCGCTTCACGATCATTACCAGCGTGCCTTTCGGGAGATTCATATCTTTCAATGTGTCTGCTTCTTCCAGCATACTTTTGGTGATAGTCATGTCACTAAGGTCAGAGTCAATTTCTTCCGGAAGTTCCACTCCGAAGTCGTTACCGGTTTTTTCCAGCGGTTTGGAAAGATTCAAAATCCGGGCGACGAAAGAAATGGTTGTTCCCTGTACGACCAATGAGACAATGGTAATAAAGAATACAATGTTGAAAATGAGGTTCGAACCTTCTACGCCCGCCACTACCGGATAGGTAGCAAAGATGATAGGAACTGCACCGCGTAATCCTACCCAGGATACGAAAATACGTGATTTCATCGTGATTTTCCGGAATGGAAGCAGACAAAGGAACACGCTTAACGGGCGCCCGATAATAATCATGAAAACACCAATCAACAATGCCACGGCAGCTACTTCGAGCATTTCGTGCGGGTTGACAAGCAATCCCAGACAAAGGAACATGATGATTTGGAATAACCAGGTCAGTCCGTCCATAAAGGTGTAGATGTCTTTACGATGCATGATTTTATTGTTTCCTACCATGATACCGGCGATGTATACGGCAAGGTATCCGTTACCTTTCAGTAAGTCGGTGATGGAGAACGTGAAAAATACAAATGCAAGTAATAAGATGGGATACAAGGCCTGATTATCAATGTTGAGCTTATTCAACATGCGGATGGCCAGCTTTCCAAGTACATATCCGGCGGCTGCACCGACGATAAACTGGATGACGAAAGACCCCACGATAGCTCCGACTCCCATACCTGCAGATTGAATGAATTGTATCAGGACAATGGTCAGCATATAGGCCATCGGGTCATTACTTCCGCTCTCCAGTTCCAGCATGGGACGAAGGTTATGTTTCAAGTTCATCTTCTGTGAACGGAGAATGGCGAACACCGAAGCCGAGTCCGTAGACGACATGGTGGAGGCCAAAAGCAGGGAAGTAGTGATAGGTAAATAAATATTCGACCAGCTCATACCTGATATCCACCAGATAAAGAGTCCGGTGAAAAGAGCTGTAAGTAGTACTCCGACAGTGGAAAGCACGATACCGGGACCTAGAATAGGTTTGATTTCTCTGAATTTCGTATCCATACCTCCCGAGAAAAGGATAATACTAAGGGCCACCATACCGATAAATTGGGCGTCTTTCGCGTCGTGGAATTGCAGGCCGAGGCCGTCACTTCCAAACAACATTCCTACTACGAGGAACAATAATAAGGTAGGTACTCCAAAGCGGTATCCGGTTTTTCCAACAACGATGCTGACGAAAAGTAAGATAGAACCGATAAGTAGGGTGTTTTCTGCTGTAAATATCATAGGCAATATATTATAAAGTTATAAAATTGTCGTATTAATTCTCACCGTGCGAAGTTACACATTATTAACAACAAATAAAAACCCTTTTTGGATGTATTTTTGTGAAAAAAGGGAGTTAAATTGTCTAAAAAGACTAATTTTGCAAAGAATAATCTACATTATACTTATGGATTCAAATAATCTTACACCTTTGAGGAAAGGGGTGGTGGGGGTACAATTCTTGTTTGTAGCTTTCGGTGCTACGGTACTCGTGCCGTTATTGGTGGGGCTTGACCCTTCTACAGCTCTGTTTACAGCAGGTATTGGTACGCTTATCTTTCATGCGGTCACGCGTGGAAAGGTTCCTATCTTTCTGGGGAGTAGTTTCGCATTTATTGCGCCTATCATTAAAGCGACAGAACTTTATGGGTTGCCCGGCACCTTATCCGGCATGGTTGGAGTAGCATTAGTTTACTTTGTGATGAGTGCGCTTGTCAAATGGCAGGGAGTGAGGGTGATTGAGCGGCTGTTTCCTCCTGTTGTCATAGGACCTGTCATCATTCTGATAGGTTTGTCACTGGCGGGAACGGGAGTGAATATGGCAAAAGAGAACTGGGTATTGGCACTGCTTTCGTTGGTTACCGCAGTCGTTGTTTCAATGAAAGCCAAAGGGCTTTTGAAACTGATTCCTATCTTCTGTGGAATTGTAGTAGGGTATCTGGCTGCATGGCTTTTCTACGATTTAGATTTGTCCGGTGTCAGGGATGCTGCCTGGATTGGATTGCCGCAGTTTGTCTTTCCTAAATTCTCATGGGAACCTGTGTTGTTTATGATTCCGGTAGCCATTGCTCCGGTGATAGAACATATTGGTGATATTTATGTCGTTAATACGGTCACCGGAAAAGATTTCGTGAAAGATCCGGGGTTGCACCGTACTTTATTGGGGGATGGTCTGGCGTGTTTCTGTGCCGGATTGTTGGGTGGTCCTCCTGTGACAACTTATTCGGAAGTGACCGGAGCCATGTCTCTGACAAAGATAACCAATCCGCAAGTGATAAGAATAGCTGCCATTTCCGCTATCTTATTTTCTGTTATCGGTAAAATCAGTGCATTACTAAGATCCATTCCAAGTGCGGTACTGGGCGGCATCATGTTATTACTTTTCGGAACGATTGCTTGCGCGGGCATTGGTAATCTTGTGAATAATTGCATTGATTTGAGTCGTACCAGAAATATAATCATTGTGTCTTTGACACTGACTGTCGGCATTGGTGGCGCTGCCTTTAATTGGGGCGATTTTTCATTGTCCGGCATTGGACTGGCAGCTTTAGTGGGAGTGCTTCTCAATTTAATATTGCCTAGAGAGGATTGATATTCTGTAAATCAAGCGGGAATCTCCAAATCCCCGCTTGATTGATTGTTATTTAGGATAGGAACTTCACAATATCTTCATCTACTGTACTGATACTTCCGATTCCGAATTGTTCGATCAATACGTTCTTTACGTTCGGTGAAAGGAAAGCGGGGAGAGTAGGACCCAGATGAATATGTTTCACTCCTAAAGCCAGTAATGCCAATAAAACAATGACCGCCTTTTGTTCGTACCAGGCGATGTTGTATACGATAGGCAACTGATTCACATCATCCAATCCGAAGATCTCTTTCAGTTTTAAAGCGATGACGGCCAGTGAGTAACTGTCGTTACATTGTCCTGCATCCAACACTCTCGGAATGCCGTTGATATCACCTAAAGCCAGTTTATTATATCTGTACTTGGCACAACCGGCAGTAAGAATCACGGTGTCACCAGGTAATTTTTGAGCAAATTCCGTATAGTATTCACGGCTCTTCATACGTCCGTCGCATCCTGCCATTACAAAGAATTTACGGATAGCTCCGCTCTTCACGGCGTCCACCACTTTATCTGCCAGGGCTGTCACCTGTGCATGCGCGAATCCTCCGATAATCGTTCCGCTTTCAATGGCTACCGGTGGCTGACATTGCTTAGCATGAGCAATCAGTGCAGAAAAATCTTTCGGTTTTCCGTCTTTACGTTCGGGGATGTAATGTGCCCCTTCCAAGCCGCAGGCTCCTGTGATGTAAATACGATCCTTGTAGCTGGCATTTGCACGTGGCGGAACGATACAGTTACTTGTGAACAAGATAGGACCGTTGAAACTTTCAAATTCCTCTTTCTGCTTCCACCAGGCATTTCCGTAGTTTCCTGCCAGATGCTTGTACTTCTTTAGTTGAGGATAATAATGTGCAGGCAACATTTCGCTGTGAGTATATACATCTACTCCTGTACCCTCTGTTTGTTCCAATAACTCTTCCAGGTCTTTCAAATCATGTCCGCTGATTAATATACCCGGATTATTGCGTACACCGAGACTCACTTGTGAGATTTCCGGATTTCCGTAGCTGCTGGTATTCGCCTTATCCAGCTGTGCCATTGCCGATACTCCATGCTTTCCTGTTTCCAAAGTCAGCTGAACCAGTTCTTCCACTGTAATATCATTGCGGGTCAGTTCGGATAAGGCATGTTGCATGAAAGCAAATATTTCCGGTGACTCGTAGCCCAGGTTATGCGCATGCTCTACGTAAGCAGCCATTCCTTTCAGGCCATAGTGTACAAGTTCTTTCAGTGAGCGGATATCCTCGTTGGGAGTGCGAAGCACACCGACAGTTTTTGATTTCTCTTCAAACTCATCTTCGCTTCCATTCCAAAGACATTCGTCAGGAGCATTTTCAATCTTTACCTTGTTGGCAAGTTCATTTTTCAGTTTCAGTCCTTCTTTGATTTTTTCAGTGATAGCCACTTTATCAAAATTGGCGTTGGTGATGGTAATGAACAAAGCATCATAGATAAATTTGTCTGCTTGTTCGGAAGGATGTCCATCTTTACGCAGATGTTCGTTGTAGACAGCAATTCCACGTACTACGAAGAGTAGTAAGTCTTGCAGGTTAGCCACTTCAGATGTTTTACCGCATACACCTTTCAAGGTACAACCGGTACCCATTGCGGTTTCTTGACATTGATAACAGAACATACTCATAACTTTTACGTTTTTAATTAGTCCAATATTTTATTTATTGAACGCAAAAGTAGAAGAAAGGTTTCAGCTAATTCTGTAACCAATGTTACAACAATGAATATTTTTTATCTAAAACACTCATTATTCAATTCATAAATCCTTAAAACAGTTCCTATTATTGGATAAGCCGTACCAGTTCTTCTTTCTGTAAAATAGTGATATGCTTGCGATCGGCTATCAATAATCCATCTTCCTGCATGTGCGCCAGTTCACGGGCGAGGGAAGGACGGGATACCCCGAAGTAATCACTCAATTCCTGTTGTGAACGGTCGAGGGTGATATGCGTCTGTTGCTGCTGTTTATATAATCGGAGCAGGTACGAAGCAAGTTTCTGACGAATCGTTTTAAACGACATAAAGAAAAGTTTATCCGATAAAGTCCGTGCATAATTGGCAGAAAGATTCATATAGTTTTCTAAAAACTGCTCGTTTTTACGGAATAAACTCAATACACTTGATTTAGGAAGTTCGATAACCTCTGTCGGTTCGTTGGCAGTCACTTCCACCGGATAGCGGTTCTCCTCACCGAATAGAAACAGAGGGGCAATCGCTCTTGGAGCAGCGATGTCTTCCACTTTGATAAGACGCCCCGAATAATCAATCATCTCTCCACGCACGCTTCCTTTGGTCAGGATGACGAGGCGATTACACACAGCCCCCTGTTGAGCCAGGATTTCCCCTTTCTTATAAGAACGTGTATGGAAACTGATCTCTTCCAGATCGGCAAAAAGTCTTTCCGGAGTGATCCCCCGGAATAAGGGATTGTTGACGAGTGCAGGTATCATATATCAATAGTTATTTGAATTTTAAAATAAACGTTGTTTCTTTCTCTCGAAGCAAAGTGAGACTCCCGCCCGAAAGACGCATGATCTGCCGTGAAATACTAAGTCCGATTCCGCTACCATTTTCTTTGGTGGTGAAGAAAGGAATAAAGATATGCTCTGCTATTTCCGACGGGATTTCAGGACCGTTATTTTTGATCTCGACCCATATTTCTTCCATGTCATTGCAATAAGCCCGAAGCTCGATTCTACCATCCGGCTGGCTGCCGATTGCCTGAATGGCATTCTTCAGAAGATTGATAACCACCTGGGCGATGAGGTTTTCATCCGCATACAGAATTAAGTCCGCAGGAGAAATCTCCGTGTGGAAACAAATGGTGTCACACGGATTCTGATGGCGGGCAAGTTCAATCATCCTTTCTATGAACGCTTTTACATAGAACAATGACGGTTCCGGTGCAGGTATGCGTGTAAACTGCCGGTAAGATTCTACAAAAGAGAGCAACCCTTTTCCTGTGGTGCTGATGGTCTGCAACCCGTGACTGATCTCTTCATCTTTGCCCTCGGACATGGAAAGAAGAGTGTCACAAAGGGAAGTGATAGGCGTGACCGAATTCATGATTTCATGCGTCAGAACCCGTGTCAGGCGAATCCATGAATCTATTTCCTTTTCATCGAGTTCGGTATTGATGTCGTTCAGAGCCAGAATACGCAGATGCTCTTTGCGCACATTGATTTCCGATACACGTATGGATAGATTAACGGTTCCCCGTTCGTTGTGAAATATCACTTGCAGTTTGTCTCCGGGATGGCAGTTCTCTATTTTCTCCATGAGTGTAGTGTCTACTTTACTCAACTGATGGATATGCGTGAATATATTCAGCCCCAAAAGACGGAGTGCCTCCTTGTTCTTCTGATAAACAGCCCCATTGTCATTGAGTACCAGCAATCCTGTACTGACAAAATCCAGAATCAGCTCGTAATATTTCTCTTGTTGGGCGGTTTCTGCTTTTACATTATATAAGATATGTCCCACCCGGTTGAGTGCCCGGTTGATCTTTAGGCTTTCGGGAGTACCGTTTTCTTCGGGAAAATGAAAAGTGTTATCATTATTCTCTAGCGCGTTAATCATGAAAAGCACCTGCTTGGTGTGAAGCTGGTACAGGCGGATTTGCCAGATGATGCTAAGCACCAGCAGACAAAGACTAACCCCTAACCAACCGTATGACTGATGAATACCGAACCAGACGGTCGATATACAGAAAAGTACAGTCAGCAAAACTCTGAACCAGTACCGAATCCCCAGTTGTTGGATCTGTGAGCTCATAATCCGAATTTTTTCATCTTGTTATAGAGCGTCTGCCGGGTTATTCCCAGTTGAGCGGCTACTGCCGATAGATTTCCCGCACAGGCATCGAGCGCTTTCCGTATCATCTGCACTTCCATTTCTTCCAGAGTGGAGATACTCTGTTCCTGAATAGCTGTCCGTGGTACGGATAATTGGAACAATTCAGCAGGAATCAGCGGACTGTCATTGATGATAGCCGCCTTTTCGATAACGTGCTCCAATTCGCGGATATTGCCATACCAGGGATGCGCAGTCAATTTATCCTCTGCTTCGGGAGTGAACTTCATCAACGACTTGTCATATTGCTTGCAGAAGTGAGCCATAAATCGTTCGGCCAATGGGATAATATCCTCTTTCCGTTCGCGCAGGGGAGGAATTTCCACATGAATGGTATTGATACGGTAGAGCAAGTCTTCCCGGAATTCGCCTTTCGCCACCATCTCCTGCAGGTTCCGGTTCGTGGCACATATCAGTCGGATATCAATAGGAATTGGCGTGTTACTTCCCACTTTCACAATGCTTCGCCGTTGGATGGCAGTTAGTAGCTTTGCTTGCAGATGGTAGGGCAAGTTTCCTATTTCGTCGAGAAACAGCGTACTCTTTTCGGCAGCCTCGAACTTACCTGTCCGGTCGGCGTGTGCATCAGTGAACGACCCTTTTACATGTCCGAAAAGCTCACTCTCGAATAAAGATTCCGTGATGGTTCCCATATCCACGGCAATCATTTCTTTATGTTTGCGGTTGGAAAGCGCGTGGATTTCCCGTGCCAGCATTTCTTTTCCCGTTCCGTTTTCACCCGTTATCAAGAGGTTGGCATCGGTGATGGCAACCTTTTCAATCAAAGTGCGTAGTTGTTGCATAACCTTGCTTTCTCCCCAGTACATAGGCGAGTGAACAGGCTTTTCTTTACTTGCCGTTTTCCTGTCATTGTGCGTAGAGGTTGCTGCGGTTTGCAGCGTTTCCACCAGTTTCCGGTTGTCCCAGGGTTTGACGATAAAGTCCGTTGCTCCCTCTTTAATACCTCGGATAGCCAGTTCAATATCGGCATAAGCCGTAAAAAGTACGACCGGAAGATCCGGACGTACTTTTTTTATTTCATGTAACCAGAATAATCCCTCATTGCCGGTATTGATGCCCGATGTGAAATTCATGTCCAGCAATACCACTTCCGGCATTTCCTCCCGCAGGACGCTCGTCAGGGTGACGGGCGAGGAGAGTGCAACGACCTTTGAGAAATAACTTTTTAAAAGGATTTGTATGGCAGTCAGCACTCCTTTATTGTCGTCTACAATGATGATTGTTCCAGATTTACTCATTTTCGTTCAAGTTTGTAAAGCGCAAACTTACGAAAAAAGGATGTGATAATTCAAGAATCGTAATTCAAAATTGATTTTATACTCCTTGTGCCTCCAATCTATAACCACTGGAATTTCAATCCGAATGATAAACTAAGGTAATCACGTGGACGGAGATAACTATTGTTTACCGCACTAATCACATAAAGGTCACACGTACTTATTTCATAGAAAAAGGTTACAGACTTGGCCATAAATCTGCGTTGCGGGTCAATATCATAGGTCAGGCGTTGCCCCATAAAGACATGGAAACGCACTTTGCTTGAGAAACCATAATACCCCTTCGGATAACGTTCCGGCTCGTTCACCCAGAACTGATTTCCAAATACGGTATTCACATAAAGACCACAGGCAAGAGGCTCTGTCGAGAATCCTTTTCCAATATTAATGCTCCAGGGCATATAGTTCTGCTTGAGCGTCATGGTCACTTTTGCTTTCTTCGAAGAATATTTCGGGATGAATCCGAGCAATACATCCGTTTCCCACTGATTACGCTTTCCATAATCCCATCCTGTACCGAAAGAGAGTAATCCCATATTTCCGGCATATTGTATTTTGGAATGAGTCGGGATAATCCGCTCCCAGTTTCTGCGGAAACGGTGAACCCGATTGTCATAGCGGGTATGTTTGGTGCGCTTCGGTGTGGCAGGCAACACGGAGTCCGCTTTGATAATGGTGAATGAAGACTCCCCGGTGCGAAAGGTGATAATTGAATCATCCTTGATGATAAAATGGAGCGAATTATCCTTGTAGTTGTTGATAATCGTATCCCTCTTGCAGGTAGCAGACATCAGACCGGGAAGCAGGAGAAGCACAGACAGTACTCCTGCGCGTAAGATATAATTAGTATTTAACCAGCTCATATTCGTATTTTTCCGGAGTTATTGTAAATACCAGATAAGTACGGTAATCCATACAATCACTGGTAACATAATGTATTCCATCATCAAAAATCACATCGTCCTGATGGTGATGGGTGTGGGCGGCCGTGCAGAACTGTATTCCTGCATATTGTTTGACATAGTGTTGGAATACTTTTGCCACATTATCATTGAACACATCCGTATAGGGACGCGCGTGCATACAAATAACCGTCTTTTCAAACTCATCCCGTCTGCTCGTCAGTTCATTTTCCATAAAGGTAAAGTCCGGTACAGGTTCGGAGTAATCATACTCCAAAGCGTTGGTATTCAGGCAGACAAACTTCACATTTCCTGCGATGAAAGAGAAGTTTGTGGGGCCGAATACAGCCTTGTAGGTTTCCGCTCCCGTGCCCAGACAGTCATGATTTCCGATCAGAGCCACATAAGGCACATGAAGTCCGTTCATGATATCCCTTTGCCAAAGAAATTCCTTGGTCAGTCCGAAGTCACTCATATCCCCTCCATGGATGACGAAGTCAATATCATTCCGTTGATTGATCGCTTTTACAAAATCTTCCGTTTCGTCATACCATCGTTGTGAGTCGCCCATTGTCACGAACCGTATCGTAGTTTTACCCTGGCAATTCGCTTCTATTCTTTCGATGTTGTGTGCGTTGACCTCTGTTTCTCCGCTGATGCGGACGTCATACGGATGATAGTCTATCATACCGCATCCCGAAAGGAACAAGCACGAAAACAGTGCATATAAATTCTTCCTCTTCATCATTACTTTAATAGTTTAGAAAACTGGATGCAAAGATAAAGTTTTCTTCCGGGATGGACAATCTCTCCATGGATAATAGAGACTGTTGGAACAATTTAAAGGAGAAATGGAATAGTCCCCCGGTTGTCTAAAAATTAGACGGTACTGTCTAATTTTTAGACAATATTCAGAAAGGTTGAAATGATAAACAACTGATAATGAATTGTTATTCTTTTTTGGCATGCTTTCTGCATTCTTGAAAATAGAAGAACATAAAATAAAAAGATTATGATTGAAATAAACAACATCAGTAAAGTATTCCGTACTTCCGAAGTAGAGACAGTTGCCTTGAATCACGTAAACCTTGAAGTAAAAGAGGGAGAGTTTGTAGCCATTATGGGTCCCTCCGGTTGTGGTAAATCCACTTTGTTGAACATTCTGGGTTTGCTCGATAACCCCACCGAAGGTTCCTACCGCTTGATGGGTGAAGAAGTGGGCGGATTGAAAGAGAAAGAACGTACCCATGTGCGTAAGGGCAAACTCGGATTCGTATTCCAGAGCTTTAACCTGATCGACGAGCTGAATGTTTACGAGAATGTAGAACTTCCTCTGACATACCTGGGCTTTAAAGCATCCGAACGCCGCCGCATGGTAGAAGACATTCTGAAACGGATGAACATCAGCCATCGTGCCAAACACTTTCCGCAACAACTTTCCGGTGGTCAGCAACAACGTGTCGCCATTGCCCGTGCCGTAGTGACCAATCCGAAACTGATTCTCGCCGATGAGCCGACCGGTAACCTCGACTCAAAGAATGGGGCAGAAGTGATGAACCTGTTGACCGAGCTGAATAAAGAAGGAACAACCATCATCATGGTGACACACTCACAACATGACGCATCCTTTGCCCATCGTACAGTTCATTTGTTCGACGGAAGTGTAGTAGCCAGTGTGATAGTATAAACCTGATTAGAAGTGGATATGAGACAAATCTATTATAGTATACGTACATTACTGCATGAGCGTACTTTGAATATTGTAAGAGTGCTCTCCCTTTCTTTAGGACTAACAGTTGGCATCTTGCTTTTCTCGCAAATAGCTTTTGAGATGAGCTATGAGAAATGTTACCCGGAAGCGGAGAATCTGATAATGGCGAGAATAGCGTCGCATAATATGACGACCGGCGAAGTGCAGGGCGATGACGGAATGAATTATGACTATACCGTCTGCGATCCGGTAGCTTTTACTCTGGCGCAGGATATGCCTGAAGAAATAGAGTCGGCCACCTGCGTACTTCCTTTCCAGTTTTATCATATTTATAAGGAAGACAAACTGCTGTCAAAAGCAAATTATATGATGGTCGATACCTGTTTCTTTGAAACGATGGGTATACCGGTACTAAAAGGGAATGCGAAAGATCTGATTATCTCGAATAGCGTATTTGTTTCAGAACATTTTGCCCGTGAAACATTCGGTAGCACAGACCCTATTGGGAAAACCCTTTCGGCCGACAAGCAGTTGGAGCTGACAATTCGCGGCGTCTATAAAGACATACCCGAAAATTCGATGCTCTCCCGTGACTTTGTAATTACCGTTCACAGGGATGGCCGCTATGCGAGTGGTAACGGTTGGAATGGGAATGATGTTTTTTATGCCTTTGCACGCTTGCGTCATGCGTCGGATATAGACAAGGTGAACAGCAAAATCCAACAGGTAATGGCCAAATACAGCCCCTTGCAATGGGATGACTGGAAGTTGGAATACAGCGTTGTTCCTCTTTCGAAACGCCATCTGGATTCTGCCGATACCCAGAAACGTTTGATGATATTCGGCTTCCTCGGCTTTTCAGTGTTTTTTGTAGCCATCATGAATTATATGTTGATTTCAATAGCCACTATCAGTCGTCGTGCAAAAAGCGTAGGAGTGCATAAATGCAGTGGAGCCAGTTCCGGAAACATCTTTGGCATGTTTCTGGCAGAAACCGGAGTATTGGTTCTACTATCCGTCCTGTTTAGCTTCCTGTTGATAATCAACATGGGCGAATTGATCGAAGATCTGCTGGGAACCAGCCTTGCCTCACTGTTTGCCTGGGACATCATTTGGATACCCTTGCTCACTGTAGTAGTCCTTTTCCTCCTGGCAGGAGGCATACCGGGAAAACTGTTCTCACGTATTCCCGTCACGCAGGTATTCCGGCACTATACAGATGGAAAAAGAGGATGGAAACGTTCATTACTATTTGTCCAGTTCACGGGTACCTCCTTTGTACTCGGACTATTGCTGGTTACCCTGTTACAATATTCTCACCTGATGAATGGAGATATGGGAATCAAGATTCCGGGACTGGTAGAAGCTGAAACTTGGATGTCAGGCGAAACAGTAGAACATATAAAAGACGAGTTGCTCCGCCAACCGATGGTGGACGGGGTATCAGCATCCACACACAGCGTACTGGGAGAGTACTGGACACGTGGATTGATAGGTAACGACGGCAAACGCATTGCCACCCTTAATTTCAATATGTGCGACTATGATTATCCGAATGTGATGGGAATCAGAATAACAGAAGGCACCACCATCAAGAAAAAAGGCGATCTATTGGTAAATAAAGAACTCGTCCGTTTGATGAAATGGACCGATGGTGCCGTAGGAAAATCAGTGAGTGGGGTAGAAGGTACTATCGTAGGAGTGTTTGATGATATTCGTAATAGAAGTTTCTATTCCAGTCAGTCTCCTATCGTATTGATTGCCGATAAAGAATCGGCCAATCACACCATCAATGTCCGTCTAAAAGAACCCTATGACGAGAACCTGAAACGCTTGAACGAATGTGTGGCAAAAACATTCCCGAATGTAGCCCTGAACTTCAATTCAGTAGACAGCATGATCCGCGAAGGCTATAAGAGCGTATACCGTTTCCGTAACGCAGTCTGGATTTCGTCCTGCTTCATCCTGCTTATTGTCATCACAGGATTGATTGGTTATGTGAATGGAGAAACTCAACGTCGCAGCAAGGAAATAGCCATACGCAAAGTGAATGGGGCAGAAGCCTCCGGCATCCTGAAACTATTGATATACGACATTCTGAATATCTCCGTAATCTCTGTGTTGATAGGTACTGCCGCTTCCTATTTTACAGGCCAAATATGGCTGGAACAGTTTAGCGAACGAATTGATATGGATCTGTTACTTTTTATAGGAATAGCCCTGCTGGTACTATTGGTTATCGTGGCTTGCGTGGTAGTGAAAGCCTGGCACGTTGCCAATGAAAACCCCGTAAAGAGCATCAAAGCAGAATAAAGAATAAAAACCAACAGGCGGAGTAAAGCAGTTAATGCTTTATTCCGCTACCGTTTCCGGATGTTGTTTAGACACTTTCTTAATGTAAATCATCAGACTGACAACCGCCGTAATAAACGCCAATGCATCCGATACCGGCATACTAATCCAGATACCTTCCAATCCCCACCAATTGGGAAAGAGTAGCAAGCAAGGCAAAAGATAAAGCAACTGCCGCGTCAGCGAAAGGAAAATACTTATTTTAGCCTTCCCGATACTTTGGAAGAAGTTACCAATCACAATCTGCGCCCCTACAAACGGGAACATCAATACAGCCAGCCGGATACCGTTTACGGCCAAATCAATCAATTCATCGCTATCCGTGAAAAGAGCCGACACAGCATGAGGGAAGAACTCGCAGATAATAAACCCGCTACTGGTAATCACAACCCCGGAGATAATCCCCAGTCTTAATGTCTGTTTCACACGATCTATCTTCTGCGCTCCGAAGTTATACCCCACAATAGGCTGCATACCCATCGTCAGACCTAACACAATCATCACATAAAGCGTCAGCAAACGGTTAATGATCCCATAAGCACCAATCGCCATATCACCCCCGTAATTTTGCAGACTGTTATTGATGATAATCACAATGGCACACGCACACACATTCATCAGGAAAGGAGACATACCGATGGCGAAGATACTCTCCACAATCCTCCGTTTCATCTTCCAGATATTCCCCTCAAAATGTACCGTACTGTCTTTCTTGACAAAGTGGCTCACCACCCATACCATACCGATCAACTGCGAAATCACCGTTGCCGTAGCAGCCCCCCTCATTCCCCATTCAAAGTGGAAAATAAAGATAGGAGCGAGGATAATGTTCGCCACCACCGTCACCATCGAAGTCAACATCGCCTTTTTCGGGTATCCGGTAGCACGCATCACGTTGTTCAACCCAATCATCGTATAAGTGATAGGAGTACCCAATAAGATCACCTGCATAAAGCTCCGTGCATAAGGAAGCGTCTCGTTACTGGCCCCGAAGAAAACCAATATATCATCCAGGAAGATGAAAGACAAAATACCAAAGAAGAACGAATTAGTGATACAGAGCATCAACGTGTGTGACAAGATTTCCGTAGCCCCCTTCATGTCCTTTTGCCCCAGACGGATAGACGCCAGCGTAGAACCGCCCGCCGATACCAATGTACAGAAAGCCACCACCAGATTCATCAGCGGAAAGCTGATGGCTAGTCCGGCAATCGCCATTGGGCCTACACCATGTCCGATGAAGATACTATCAATAATATTATAGATAGAAGTAATCGTCATTCCGATAATTGCAGGAATGGAATATTGTAACAGCAATTTGCCGATACTTTCTTTGCCTAAGATATGTGGGTCGTTCTTGCTCATGCGCTAGTAGATTTTGTTGGATAAAAACGTATGTTACGTTTTTTTTAGCTTTGCAAAGGTACGAATTATTTGCCTGATTCGATGATTATTCGGAACTTTGCAACGACGGATACACAAGGTTTAACGTTTAGGTAAAAAGAAAGTTTATATATGAATACAACGAAAACGATTGCGGCACTCTTCGATTTTGATGGTGTCATTATGGATACAGAAACGCAGTACACAGTCTTCTGGGACGAGCAGGGACGGAAATATCTGAATGAAGAAGATTTCGGCCGCCGGATTAAGGGACAGACATTATTGCAAATCTATGAAAAGTATTTCTCGGACCAACCCGAAGCCCAGCTTGAAATAAGCGCCGAACTCTACGTTTACGAGCAAAAGATGTCCTACGAATACATCCCCGGAGTAGAAGCCTTTATAGCCGATCTTCGCCGTAACGGTGCAAAGATAGCCGTAGTCACCAGCTCCAACGAAGAGAAGATGGCTAACGTCTACAATGCCCACCCCGAATTTAAAGGAATGGTAGACCGCATCCTGACCGGAGAGATGTTTGCCCGTTCCAAACCGGCTCCCGACTGCTTCCTGCTCGGGATGGAAATCTTTGAAGCCACCCCCGAAAACACCTACGTCTTTGAAGATTCTTTCCACGGCCTGCAAGCCGGAATGACTTCCGGGGCAACAGTGATCGGACTTGCCACCACCAATACACGTGAAGCCATCACTGGCAAAGCACATTATATAATAGACGACTTCACCGGCATGACCTACGACAAGCTCCTGACCCTGCATCGTTAAGAGAAAGAATAAATCCGAAACGCATTATTGCACTTGATAAATCGCTTCCTTATATTGTTAAGGAGCTTTTATTATACCTCACAGAATCCTTCCAACCGCCTCCCCAGCTATCCAAGCGAGGTGTTTGAAAGGATTTTTTGCATTTCCTTCTCTGTTATGAATTAAATGTTATAACTTTGCCGCGATTTTTGAAGGCGCTTGACGTCGTTTTAATTTTTAATCATTAATTTTTAATTTAAAAAGACATGGCTGGTTATATATCAGATGACTCAAGAAAGGTGACTACTCATCGCCTGGTTGAAATGAAACAGAGAGGTGAAAAAATATCTATGCTGACTGCTTATGATTACACAATGGCACAGATTGTAGACGGTGCGGGAATGGACGTAATCCTGGTAGGCGACTCCGCTTCCAATGTAATGGCAGGTAATGTGACAACACTTCCTATCACACTCGACCAAATGATCTATCATGCCAAATCCGTGGTACGCGGCGTGAAACGTGCGATGGTAGTGGTTGATATGCCTTTCGGATCCTATCAGGGCAACGAGATGGAAGGACTTGCTTCAGCCATCCGTATCATGAAAGAAAGCCACGCTGACGCTTTGAAGCTCGAAGGTGGTGAAGAAATCATAGACACGGTGAGACGCATCGTATGCGCTGGCATTCCGGTAATGGGACATCTGGGACTCATGCCTCAATCCATCAATAAATACGGCACCTATACCGTGCGTGCCAAAGACGACGCCGAAGCCGAAAAACTGATTCGCGACGCCCATCTATTAGAAGAAGCAGGCTGTTTTGCCATTGTACTCGAAAAGATTCCCGCAACCCTTGCCGAACGCGTAGCATCCGAACTGACCATACCTATTATCGGTATCGGTGCCGGTGGCCACGTAGACGGTCAAGTATTGGTGATTCAGGACATGCTTGGCATGAACAACGGATTCCGTCCGCGTTTCTTGCGTCGTTATGCTGACTTGTACACGGTGATGACCGATGCCATCAGCCGTTACGTTTCTGACGTGAAGAATTGCTACTTCCCCAACGAGAAGGAACAATATTAAATATAGTATATGGCAGTTAAATTGTGGACAGTTCATTTTATGCGGATATGTGTAGCTAATTTGCTGTTGTTTATATCCTTGTATGTGTTATTTCCGGTGCTTTCCGTAGAGATGGCCGACCGTCTCGGAGTGCCGGCTGCACAGACAGGAGTAATCTTTCTCTTTTTCACCTTGGGGATGTTCCTCATCGGTCCTTTCCATGCCTATCTGGTAGATGCATACAAGCGTAAGTACGTCTGTATGTTTGCTGCTGCCCTGATGGTAGTGGCGACCATCGGATACGCCTTTGTTACCAACCTCACAGAACTAATTCTGTTGAGCACCGTGCAAGGGCTTGCCTTTGGCATAGGCACAACAGCCGGCATCACATTGGCCATCGACATCACCAACTCCACACTGCGCAGTGCGGGAAACGTCAGTTTCTCCTGGATGGCACGTATGGGAATGATCGCAGGCATTATCCTCGGAGTATGGCTTTATCAAAGCCAATCCTTCCAAACCCTGCTCACTGTATCTGTCATAACCGGAGCTGTCGGAATCCTCATGTTATCAGGAGTCTACGTACCTTTCCGTGCGCCGATTGTCACCAAACTCTATTCCTTCGACCGCTTCCTATTGCTTCGTGGATGGGTTCCTGCCATCAATCTGATCCTGATAACCTTCATTCCGGGACTGCTGGTTCCCATGGTACACCCTTTCCTAAACGATTTCGTACTCGGAAACACAGGAATCCCCGTACCGTTCTTTGTAGGAACAGCCCTCGGATACATCGTTTCCCTGTTCTTTGCACGTCTGTTTTTCCTGAAAGAGAAAACACTGCGGCTGGTCATTATAGGACTCGGATTGGAAATCGTAGCCATCTCCCTACTGAATACAGACATCTCCATAGGCATTTCCTCCGTACTCTTAGGACTGGGCTTAGGCTTTATCCTGCCGGAATTTCTGGTGATGTTCGTAAAGCTATCCCACCATTGCCAACGCGGAACAGCCAACACCACCCATCTGCTGGCAACCGAAATCGGCATTTCCCTGGGAATCGCTACCGCCTGCTACATGGAATTGGATACAGATAAGATGCTACATACCGGACAGATAGTAGCATCCATTGCTTTACTCTTCTTTGTATTGATTACCTATCCTTATTATATAAAGAAGAAAGTAAGATAGGAGAGTAGCCGGAATTAATTCCGGCTAACTTGTTTTACTCCCTTTATAGTACGTAATTTCTTGATAAGAGCCTCCAAACGTCCCGTATCACCCACCATGACCGTCAGTGTTCCGGAGAACAAACCGTCGTTCGAGTCAATACCGATGGAGCGCAGCGTGATACCATTCTCTTTGGATATAATAGAAGTGATATTAGTCACGATACCAATATCATCATGCCCTACAACCCGCAGCGTGATAGGATATTGCGTACCTACCGATTTCCCCGCCCAACGAGCCTTCACAATACGATAACCGAAACGTTCGCGCATCTGATTGGCATTCGGACAGTCCGCCCGGTGTATCTTGATACCACCGCTTACCGTAACGAAACCAAACACATCATCCCCGTAAATCGGATTACAACATTTAGCCAACTTGAATTCCAACCCTTTCAGATTCTGATCGATTACCAGAACATCTTCCTTAGACGTCGTTTCCTCTTGTTGCGCAGCCTGCAAGTTATACCCTTCGGCACTGCGATACACAATTTCATCGTGCGTATCACTGTCCCGCTTCTGTTGCTCCACATACTTATCCAGAATCTCGTTAACGTCCAGTCCACCGTCGGCAATCCGCTGATAAAACTCCGTCACATTCTTGAAGCCCAAACGCTTGATGAGGCGCATCATGGTCGCTTCATCATATTCCAACTTACGATTCTTGAATTTCCGTTCCAGCGTCTCCTTGGCAAAAGCGTGCTGGCGTGCCACCATCTCTTTGAGAGCCTGCCTTATCTTGGTGCGCGCTTTGGAAGTCGTCACGATGTTCAGCCAGTCCTGCTTCGGCGTCTGGGTGTTTGAAGTCATGATCTCCACTTGGTCGCCGCTGTTCAGTTTCTGTTTGAGCTGCACATTCTTGCCGTTCACTTTCGCGCCGATACACTTGCATCCCAACTTACTATGGATATGGAAAGCAAAATCCAATACCGTAGCCCCTTTGGCGAGCTTGAACAAATCCCCCTTGGGCGTGAAGACAAACACTTCATCCTCGTAGAGATCCATCTTAAACTGATCCATCACTTTCAGTGAATCGTTGTCTGCATTCTCCAACGCCTCCCGCACAGAAGTCAACCACTCGTCCAGACCCGTTTCACCCTTGATACCTTTATATCTCCAGTGAGCAGCCAATCCGCGTTCCGCGATCTCGTCCATGCGGCGGGTACGTATCTGCACTTCCACCCATTTCCCTTCCGGGCCCATCACAGTGATGTGCAACGACTCGTAACCATTGCTTTTCGGGATAGAGAGCCAGTCGCGCAGACGCTTCGGGTTCGGCTGGTACATATCCGTAACAATCGAATAAACCTGCCAGCATTCCTGCTTCTCCTTAGCCGGGTCCGGCTCCGAATCGAGGATGATACGGATTGCGAACAAGTCATAAATCCCCTCAAAAGACGTTTTCTGCTTCTGAATCTTGTTCCATATCGAATGAATCGACTTGGTACGCCCCTTGATGTCGAACTTCAATCCCGCTTCCGACACCTTCCTCTGGATCGGTTCGATAAAAGCAGCGATATACTTGTCGCGGGACGCCTTCGTCTCGTTCAGCTTATCCTTGATAAAATAATACGTTTCCTTCTGCGTATATTTGAGAGACAAATCCTCCAGTTCCGATTTCAGCTTATACAATCCCAGCTTATGCGCCAGCGGAGCATACAGGTAAGCAGCCTCGTTTGCTACCTTGAGCCGGTCCTCCTCGTTGCCCGTATCTTTGATTTTGCGCATCACGTTCACACGATCCGCAATCATAATCAGGATCACACGCATATCCTCCGCAAAAGAAAGCAGCAGATTACGGAAGTTTTCCGACTCGATAGCCGGACTCTTCGCATACAGCTCGTTCGTTTTCACCAATCCCTTGATGATACTTGCTACGTCATCCCCATATTCGGCGTTCACCTCGTCGATAGACAATACATGCCCCTTCACGATTTCGTGCAACATGATACCGATCAGGCACGAACCTTTCATACCGATTTCCTCGGCAACGATCACTGCCGTTTGTAAATCTCTGATGACGGGATTCATCCCGAAGTTATTGCGTTGCAGACCGTTACACTGGGCCGCTTTGATAAGATGTCTCTTTAACTTTAGGCAATCCTTCCAGGAAATGCTATCTCCTGCAGATTGCAACAAATGCCGGTAGAGTGAAAAAAGCTCCTTTTTTTCCTCCGATGTAAAAAAGTCGTCCATATTCAATCTTGTTAATTCGATGTAAAATTAGTTTTTTTCCCGGTTATTCGGCAAGAAGTAAATAACATTTTGTATTTTTGGGCATCAATTAATAAAATTAGATATTATGATAACGACACAGGACAAAGAGTTGCTTGCCAAGAAAGGCATCACGGAAGAGCAAATTGTAGAACAATTAGCATGCTTCCAGACGGGTTTCCCCTTTTTGAAGCTGGATGCGGCAGCCTCCATCGAAAAGGGAATATTAGCTCCCGATGCAGAAGAACAGAAGGCTTATCTGGCCGCCTGGGATGCATATACCAACACAGATAAGACTGTTGTGAAGTTCGTGCCCGCCTCCGGTGCAGCGAGTCGTATGTTCAAGAACCTGTTCGAGTTCCTGTCTGCCGACTATGACCGACCGACTACCAAGTTCGAACAGACATTCTTCGACGGAATCAAGAATTTTGCTTTCTATGATGACCTGAATGTAGCCTGCCAGCGTATCGACGGAAAAGATATTCCCGGACTGATCGAAGACGGCAACTATAAAGCAGTGGTATCCGCCCTGCTCGAAACAGCCGGACTGAATTACGGCGCACTACCGAAAGGTCTGCTCAAATTCCATAAGTATCCCGAAGGTTCACGCACGCCGATGGAAGAACATCTCGCCGAAGGAGCCTTGTATGCTGCCGGAAAGAGCGGTAAAGTAAACGTGCACTTCACGGTATCTACCGAACACCGTGAACTCTTCAAGAAGCTGGTAGCCGAAAAGGTAGACGAATTTTCCAAACGCTATGGAGTAGACTATTACATCACCTTCTCCGAACAAAAGCCGAGTACCGACACGATTGCCGCCGACATGGACAACCAACCTTTCCGTGACAACGGCAAACTGCTGTTCCGTCCCGGTGGCCACGGCGCACTGATCGAGAACCTGAACGACCTCGATGCAGACATTATCTTCATCAAGAACATCGACAACGTAGTGCCCGACAGACTGAAAGCCGACACCGTTACTTATAAGAAACTGATTGCCGGAGTGCTCGTGACTTTGCAAAAACAAGTATTCGAATACCTTACCCTGCTCGACAGCGGTAAATACACCCACGACCAGATGATGGAAATGCTTCAATTCCTGCAAAAGAAACTCTTCTGCAAGAATCCGGAGACGAAAGACCTCGAAGATTCCGTACTCGCCATCTACCTGAAAAACAAGTTCAACCGCCCGATGCGCGTCTGCGGAATGGTGAAGAACGTAGGCGAACCCGGTGGCGGCCCGTTCCTTGCTTACAACAGCGACGGAACCATCTCCCTGCAAATCCTCGAAAGCTCACAGATCGACATGGACGATCCGGAGAAGAAAGAAATGTTCGAGAAAGGCACACACTTCAATCCGGTAGACCTCGTATGCGCCGTGCGCGATTATAAAGGACATAAGTTCGACCTGGTGAAGTATGTAGATAAAGCAACAGGCTTCATCTCCTACAAATCGAAGAACGGCAAAGACCTGAAAGCTCTCGAACTTCCCGGCTTGTGGAACGGAGCGATGAGCGACTGGAATACCGTCTTTGTAGAAGTGCCACTTTCCACTTTCAATCCGGTAAAAACAGTGAACGACTTGTTGCGTGAGCAACATCAGTAAAGAGTCTGAATTTAGAAACGCAGATTACCGCAAAGGAAATAGGCTAAATCTGCGATAATTTGCGTTAATCTGCATTTCTCAAATAAAAAAGAGTGTTTAGAATGAATCAGATAGAGAAGATCATCGATATTGCTACTTGGAACAGAAGAGAACATTACGAACATTTCAGTGCTTTTGACGATCCGTTTTTCGGAGTGACCGTTCAGGTAGACTGTACGCGCGCGTATCAGGAAGCCAAAACCAAAGGCATATCCTTTTCCCTGTTAGTCCTCCACCGGATAACGACTGCCGCTGCTGCGGTAGAAGAATTCCGTTATCGCATCGAAGGCGATAAGGTGGTGTGCTATGACAGCCTTCTGCCCGAAGCCACCGTAGGCCGTGACGACCATACCTTTTCTTTTGCCGCCTTTGAATATGATCCGGACGAACTTGTCTTTATCCGCCGGGCAAAAGCCGAAATGGAACGTTTGCAAGCCACTACGGGACTCAACAAAGGAGGCACTTTCCATCCCAATGCCATTCATTATTCGGCAGTGCCGTGGCTCTCATTCACCGACATGAAGCACCCCACCAATATGCGTTCGGGCGACAGCGTTCCCAAAATCTCCACCGGAAAGTACTTCCGTGACGGAGAAAGACTGATGATGCCCGTTTCCGTAACCTGCCATCATGGGTTGATGGACGGCTATCATGTGGCACAGTTTATTGAGAAGCTCCATTTGTAACTTCCGTTCTGAAAAGACAAACCAGACTATTATATGAGAGTAAAGATACCCAGATGGGAAATCGCCGTAATCTGTTCCGCTTTGCTTTTCCCCGGCACTTCGCTTAGTGCGCAGGAGGTAGGGCAGGAAGAGAAAGAGGTGAAGGAAATGCGGCAAGACGTAGAACAGCTCCAGCAGGACGTCCGCCAACTTCGTGAAGAAGTGCGGAGATTGCAGGAAGAAATTCATGGCTTCCGGCACAACAGCTTCCCGCAATGCGGAGCCGACACCGTAGCTCCCTACGTTCCCCACCATTTCATTCACCGGTTGGGGATAGAGGCGCGGCCGCAATACGTGTTCCCCACCAATCCTTTCCTGCAAGGCGAGAACGAACGGTGGAAACCCATCCAGAGTTCATTTGCCGCTCATCTGAAATACTCTTTCAAGTTTCGTCCCAACACCTGTGCCGACCGCATCTATGGCGGAGCTTATCAAGGTTTCGGCTTGGCCTTCACCACCTTTGGCGACAAAAAGCAGCTGGGTGATCCGATGACGTTCTACGTCTTTCAAGGTGCACGCATTGCCCGTTTCCATCCCCGCCTTTCGCTCAATTACGAGTGGAACTTCGGTATCTCTACCGGATGGAAACCTTATGACAACGATTACAACTCCTACAACGGAGCCGTAGGCTCACGGGTGAATGCCTACCTCAATGCAGGTATCTACCTTAACTGGTCGCTTTCCCGTTATTTCGACTTTATCATCGGTGGAGACTTCACGCATTTCTCCAACGGCAACACCAAGTTTCCCAATGCAGGTGTCAACACCACCGGAGCGAAAATCGGACTGGTGTACAACTTCAACCGGGAAGAAGCCGACCTCACTAAATCATTGGTTCATCCCTATGTTCCCCGTTTTCCGCGACACATCAGTTATGACCTTGTGTTGTTCGGCTCGTGGCGTCGCAAAGGCGTCTATGTAGGCGAGAAACAGATTGCATCACCGGGCAGCTATCCCGTAGCGGGATTCAACTTTGCTCCGATGTACAATCTCAACTATAAGTTGCGCTTCGGAGTTTCGCTGGATGGTGTCTATGACGGTAGTGCCAATGTGTACACCGAAGATGCGCTGGTGGAGTACGATGCAGGCAGCGGTTCCTCCCGTCGTAGATTTCTCGTGCCGGGCATTCAGAATCAGCTTGCGCTGGGACTTTCCGGACGGGCAGAATACGTGATGCCGTTTTTTACCATCGGTGTCGGCTTGGGAACGAATGTGCTAGGACGTGGCGATTTGCGCGGACTGTATCAGGTCTTTGCGTTGAAGATCAACGTCACCCGGAGTTCATTCCTCCACATCGGCTACAATCTTCAGGATTTCCAGACCCCTAATTATCTGATGCTCGGTCTTGGTTTCCGTTTTAATAATAAATATCCTAAAGTACGTCATTAACCTTAAAGAATAAGGTCGTATCTACTCAAACATGATACTATTTGATTCTTTTTTTTACATACTTATATATAAGAAAAATGCATTTTTACTTGGCTTGATTACGGTGAAATAAATTGTAAAAAATAGAAAGTGCAATTTGAGATTGTTTAGTGAATTAGATAATAATTTAATAGCAAAACTTTTAGCAAACTTTTTATTATTATTGAAAACTTTTTTTTCATTTAATTGTTTATGCAATCTATATCAGTTTGATGATTGTTTATTTAATCTATTTAAGTTATATGAAAAAGGAAGTGTTATTCATTGTTGCGCTTATATTTATTAGTGCCTTGAAATCGGAAGCTTGTACGCGAGCTGTATATGTAGGAGAAGATAATACTGTAGTTACTGGACGCACTATGGACTGGAATGAGAACATGCACAGTAACATTTGGTTATTCCCTCGTGGAATGAAACGGGATGGAGAAGTGGGAGGAAACTCTTTAAAATGGAAATCGAAGTATGGTAGTATTGTTACTTCTGCCTATGAATTTTCGAGTACTGATGGTATAAATGAAAAAGGTCTAGTTGCCAATTTATTGTGGCTTCCAGAGTCTCAATATGAAGATAGAGATAAAAATAAGCCGGGATTAACTATAGCTGCATGGACACAATATTTTCTCGATAATTTTGCTACTGTCGATGAAGCTGTGGCTGAAGTACAGCGTGGAAATTTCCAACTGGTTTCTGACATGATGCCTGATGGCTCGCGAATGGCAACCTTACATCTTGCTATATCGGATGCAACAGGAGACAATGCTATATTTGAGTTTATAGATAATAAAATGAATATCTATCATGGCAAAGAGTATGTTGTGATGACAAACTCGCCTGCTTATCCTCTACAATTGTCACTGAACGATTACTGGAAGTCTGTGGGAGGGCTTGCATTTTTACCTGGAACTAATAAGTCTCCAGACAGATTTGCAAGAGCAAGCTTTTATATTGGTGTTCTGCCTAAAACAGCCGACCAACAGATAGCTGTAGCCAGTGTTTTCAGTGTAATGAGAAATGTGTCGGTTCCTTATGGCATTTCAGTGCCTGGAAGTCCTGAAATATCTACAACTCAATGGAGGACAGTGTCAGATAGCAAAAACCTAGTTTATTTTTTCGAATCTGCTATTACTCCCAACACTTTTTGGGTAAACCTAAAAGATGCTAATTTTTCCGAAGGTGCTCCTGTTAAAAAATTGTCTATATCAGAGGGACAGATTTATAGTGGTAATACCATAAAAGATTTTAAAGAGTCGTCTCCATTTAAATTTTTACGTGTAGGTGATTGAAAAATTCTATCTATTTTTATTATTTGATACGCGGAATCGATAGATCTCCGCGTATTTTTTTGCAAACAGATTATATTCATTTTAGATATTTACTCTACTTACTCATCTTTTGTATGTGTTATAGATAGTCGTCTTTACATACAACTCCTATATTAGGATATATACCTTAAATAACTCTGATGTTTTTGGAAGCTAATTTTGTTTGTGTACTTAGTTGGAATGTGCTAAAGATAGAAATTTACATTTTTTTTGCTTTAAAGCAAAGAAACTTCGTAATGCAAACCGTATCTTTGCCCTCTGAAAATACTAACTTACTAATAGAAAAACAAATGTCGAACATTCCTGCTTCAGCCTTTTCAGACACCAAGGCGCATTATGATCTTCTTGACGGACTTCGCGGTGTGGCGGCTCTTATGGTGATATGGTATCACGTATTCGAGGGCTTCGCTTTTGCCAGTAATAGTGCTATTGAAACTCTGAATCACGGATATTTAGCCGTGGATTTCTTTTTTATCCTTTCGGGTTTTGTGATCGGTTACGCTTACGACGACCGTTGGGGTAAGAGTCTCACCATGAAAGATTTCTTTAAACGCCGATTGATACGTCTTCATCCTATGGTTGTTCTGGGGGCTGTTCTGGGGGCTATCACGTTCTGCATTCAGGGTTCTGTGCAATGGGATGGAACGCACGTTGCCATATCCATGGTGATGTTGTCTCTTCTTTGCACGATATTTTTCATTCCTGCTATGCCGGGTGCGGGCTATGAGGTTCGTGGCAATGGCGAGATGTTTCCGCTGAACGGGCCATGCTGGTCGTTGTTTTTCGAGTATATAGGCAATATCCTTTATGCGTTGTTCATTCGCCGTCTGTCTAATAAAGCGTTGGCTGTGATGGTGGTATTGCTGGGAGTGGCGTTGACGTTGTTCGCCATCTTCGATGTCTCCACTTATGGAAACATTGGGGTAGGATGGACGTTGGATGGTGTAAACTTTCTGGGCGGATCATTGAGAATGCTTTTCCCTTTCTCTTTGGGTATGCTTTTATCCCGTAACTTCAAACCAGTGAAAGTGAAAGGTGCTTTCTGGATATGTACCCTTGTATTGATTGCCCTGTTTTCCGTTCCTTATTTGGAGGGTGCAGAGCCGGTTTGTATGAACGGTGTATATGAAGCGTTTTGCATTGTCGTCGCTTTCCCTATCCTTGTGTGGCTGGGTGCGTCGGGAAGTACGACGGATAAGCGGTCAACGCAGATATGTAAGTTCTTGGGAGATATATCTTATCCGATCTACGTGATACACTATCCGTTGATGTATCTGTTCTATGCATGGCTGATTAAGAATCAACTCTATACGCTGGGCGAGACTTGGCAGGTGGCTTTATGTGTTTACGCATTGTGCATTGTACTGGCTTATCTAAGCTTGAAATTCTATGATGAACCTTTACGTAAGTATTTGGCAAAGCGTTTCTTGAGCAAGAAACGATAGGTAGTAGTTTTTTTATAGAGAAAGTCCCGTTTTGTTGCAAGACAAAACGGGACTTTTATTTTTCTGATATGTATTCCTGTTTTCCTCCAAGGAGGTACTAATCGTAATAAGTCGATTTTATAGCTTTTCTATTTCTTCTTTTGAAAGTCCGGTGCCTTGAATAATCATTTCAATAGTAAGCCCCATTTCTTTGAATTTACGGGCTATTTCAATCTGTTTGTTCTTTTCGCCTTCAGCTAATCCTTCCAATCTTCCTTCCAATTTACCTTCCAACTTTCCCTCCAATTTAGCTCCGTCCAGCACATCATTCTGAATCATGATGGCATTGAGGTGCTCATCATAATCATAGCGTTCTTTGGCAGTCATATTATGGTAAATGAGCTTCTGCCGGGCTTCCGCAAGTCCGGGAGCTTTCGTATCGGGACGGATACGGCCTGTTTTCAGGTAGTCTATCCACTCTTCGAGGGGAGTGACAGCTGCTTTGTCGAATTCATTCACACGAATCAGATAATATTCGGGGAAAACCTCACTGGGCAGTTTGCTCACGATGGCATCTTTTTCTTTGGTGCTGACAAGCAACTGGTCGCCCGTATGTACACCCAAGAAAGTATTCTGACCGTGATATAGATAATCACTTCCTATACCGATGTCGAAATAAAGAATACTAATGGAGTAGATTTTCTTCACTTCGTAGTAGCGTTCTCCCAATGAGATATGCTCGGTGATTGCTTTGGCAACTCCATACAGGATGCGTTCCAGATAATACAATTCGCGTGTATTCTGGATTTCTACGATAATGATTTCACCTTTACTATTTTTAGCTTTGATATCTACACGGTTGAATTTATCTTCAATAGTCTGCTGGTTGCTTTCACTTTCCAGTAGCTCGATGATTTTCACATTCTCGTTCAGTAGTACTGTGAGAAGTCCCTCGAGCACACCGAAATTGGCTTTCTGTCTTAAAAGCCTCTTGATTGCCCAATCAAATCTTATATAACGGTCAGTTGTTTCCATCTCTTGATTTTATATTATGAACCTATCGCAAAGGTAATCATTATTTCTGTTACCCAATAGGTTAAGAGTGACGTTTTTTCTTGCTTTGAGAGGAATAAAAAATAAGCTGGAACTTTTTAAGGTTCCAGCTTACTATATATAAAGATGTGATACGTGCCGCTTATGGTTTTTTCTCAATCATCCCTGTCGTAGCGTTGAACTGATACTCACGGTCAGCATCGGCTGCCTGCCATGCGTCGTTCATAGCTTTGATTTGGTCGGCGCTGGGAGTATCACCGCTGAATGCTTCACAATTCTCAACATTTCCAGTTGATGTACCACTTATTCCGTCTATTGCTTTCCAGTAACAGTATTTGGCTTTTTGAGGGGAAGCTGCGATTCCGCCTTTGTTGGCTCTGTCGCCTGTAGCAGTGATAGTATTAGCTGCACTCCAACAGGTCGTAATTTCCCTGCATGAACCTACAATTCCTCCGACTTGGTTGTTGCCCACAATACTTGCAGTGTTAAAGCAGCCAATAATAATGCGGTCATTTGTGCCAGCAATGCCACCTGTGAAGCTATTTGTTTCATTATTTGTGATTGCTCCGCTGTTACTACATGCAATGATTGTTCCACCACCGAAACCTACAATACCTCCTACATATTGGCCTTTGTTAATCAGTGCTGCTGTATTGTGACAATTCACTATTTGGGTGTCTATTACATATCCTATGATACTACCTAAGCTAGGAGCCTTACATTCGTTAATGTTTCCTTTGAAACTAAGATTTTGAATGGTGGCTCCCTTTCCAAACCCAAAGATACCTACAAATATTTTTGTAGCCTCCATCGTAAGTGTACCACTTATGCTATAGCCTGCTCCATCGAAATTTCCAAAAAAATACTTTTCCTCATTTCCGATGGGACTCCATTCCATTGTTCCGAGGTCGATGTTGTCAAGTAGTTTGTAATATTTCCTATTCCAACTGTCTGATTGGTCTCCATTTACACGAGTAGCTAGTAATACAAGTTGTTCTTTATTCTTAATGGTATAGGCTTTATCCCAGCTAGAGCCGTCGATACCTGGCTCTCCTTCGTTTTCAAAGCCGGGACCAGTCGTTACTTTCACCTTGCAAGTAGCAGTGAAATTACCATCTTCGGTAGTTACCGTAATAGTAGTTTCGCCTTTGGCAACACCCGTTACTGTGCCGTCGGAAGCAATTGTAGCAACTTCAGGATTACTGCTCGTCCAAGTAACGTCCTTGTTGGTTGCAGTAGCAGGAGTGAAAATCGGTTCCAGCTTGATCGTGCCACCCTTGGTCACGGACTGATCTGTAAGAGTAACACTCTCTACATTGATCTCCGTAGTATATACGATAACACGAGTTGCAGAATGTTCCGTTCCATCTTTACCAACAACAGTTACTTTCAGCAACGCAAATTCGCCCTCTTCAATTCCGACTGGCAGTGTAAAAGTTACCTTAGCGTTCATATCAATCGTCTTATCTTCTTTGAATGTCGGGCTGGTAAGCTCTACACCCCAGGGGGTAGAAGCCGCACGAGTGGTAGCTTTTACAATGGCTACTTCCATTCCTTTGCTGCTGGTCAGTTCGGCTTTGATAGCGGCATAATCACCCTCTTTTACGTTAAGCGCCAGTGTGAGTTCATGCTTTTCGCTGTTCACTTTGAATTCGTCGAACTTGTCGAATATCTTCATTTCACTTGCCATTGGCAGGGTAAATGTTGCACCGTCTTCACCTGCAAGAGTAAAGGTTACCGTGCCTTTGGTTTTGTCTACCGTTACACCGTCTGCGGCAAATACGGCATCGCCTTGTGCACCGTCTGCTCCGGCAGCACCTGTTGAACCTGTTTCCCCCTTGTCGCCTTTATCACCTGTAGCCTGTACTTTCTTTCCGCTGTTCAACAGCCATTCGCCGTTTACTTTCCAATAAACTTTGCCGTCGGTGTCTGTAGCTACGCTCAACACAGGGGAAGTTCCGGCTACTCCTGCGCTTCCGTCCGCCCCTTTATCGCCAGTGGTGCGAATCTTGTTGTTGTTGGCGTCGAGCATCCAAGTGGCGGCAGCGGTACCTATCTTTACCGTCCAGTAGTATTCTCCTTCGAATTTGTCTACTCCGATAACAGGAGTCACGCCGTCCGTTCCTTTGGCTCCATCCTTGCCGTTGTAGATGGTGATGGATTCGCCTTTGCTGAAATGGATAGTGTAACCATTGGTCACGGGCGAAACTCCTGTCACGTAGTCGTTCGCTTCCAGTGCAGTGACCAACTCTTGCAGGGCGCTGATTTGCCCATTGACGGTGGTGCACCACGTTTCCAACTTTTCCACTCTTGACTGAAGATCGCTAATGTCCTGCTTCAATTCGGTGTCGTCATAGTCTTTTGAACAACCGAATACTGCCATTGCCGTAACCAGTAGTAAGGCGTAATGTCTGAATTTCTTCATTGTTTTGTTGCTTTAGTTAATAATTTGAGTACGTCCCGTTACTTTGTAGGTAACGGAAAAAACCATTGTTTACGCCTGTTGAAAGGTAAATGATACATGGAAAATAAAAAATAGTAATCAAACTCTCCGCCCCTGCTTTTCAGGAGAATGGTAGGGGGGGGGAATGTCTTTTGCAAATTTTAGATGTCGGTGAAGCTCTAATGCAAAGAAGTGATATGTCTTGCTCTTGTTATTTCCCTTTTGAAACTATTTGTTAGAAATAATGTTTGTTTCTGTTTGCATATTTTGATAAATATGCATACTTTTGCTGCATATTCAAAATCCCGTTATCTACAAAGTAACGTCCTATTTGTCAAGCGATTGCTTTCCCTATCGACCGCTCTACGAAATCAATAATCCTCCTGTTCGCATCATCTATTTTCTTACTGTGGAATGGTTTCAGGTAGGTTTCTGTCACCGTGATGGACGAATGTCCCATCGCTTCGGAGATCACTCCCGGATGGATTTCGCAATAATAAGCAGTCGTAGCCCATGTATGGCGGGCAGCATAAGAACTTAACTTGCCTTTGATTCCCAACAGTTCACCCAATAAAGCCAGCTGGTGGTTGAATCCCCGCAATGCCAACTGATATTCCCGGTATGCCTCTTCCGTTCCCTCGCCACTCCGCAGGATGGGAAACAGATAGGGAGAAGCAACATCCCGATTCATATAGCGCTGCAACAGAAACATCGCTTCCGCTGTCAATGTCACGGACAATGTGCGGCCTGTCTTTCTGCGCCGATACGTGATAACATTTTCCTTCAAATCATTCTTGCGTAGATAAGCCAGATCGACGAACGGCAATCCGCGGAGCAGGAACATCAGGATAAACCAATCCTGTGCGGTGCGCATGGCGGTAGTGGCGGAGGATTGTGTCGCCAGACGGGTGAACACTTTCTTCATGTCCTCATTGTCCAATGCCCGCTGACGGTCTGCCCTTGTACCCGTGTAAACCGAACGGAATAAATGAGGCACATACGTCGCTTTCCGTAAAGTAACCGCACGATTATAGACCGCCCGCAAGATGCGCAGATAAGTAGACACTGTGTTCCAACTGCATCCGCGTTCTCGCAGACTGTTTTCGAAACGCTTCAACCATTCGGGTGTCAGTTGCCGAAACAGCATCTTGTCCGAACCCCAAAAGGTACGGATTGCATTCAAGCTGCTCCGGTACACATGAGCAGTCCCTAAATTTCCCCTTTGCTGCAACTCGGCAGCGATTTCTTTCATAAACGAAATCAAATCTTCTTTCTTCATCAACTTTTTTTTTAATAATTATTATTTACTGATTTAACAGCCGAATTTATTCGATAAAACAAAACTATAAATAGATTTTTACACACATAAATTACGTCCTAAAAATTCAATTTAGTTTATAGTTATAAATCAATTCCTTTTCATACTTTTGCGGGAAATTAAACCGACAAAACGGGTTTGATATACAACTTAATTTTATAACAATGAAAGAAAACAAAACAGTCACGGAAACCTACATCATCAATGGTTTCAAACCGTTCTCGCAACTTGCGATGGAATATTTTCCGTGTCCTTCGGGCGTTACCGCGTCCAGAAAAAGAATGCGTGACAAGATTGACCAAAATCTGTCACTCACTGCCGAGCTGCAAGCTGTCGGCTACACCGAACACACCACCTACCTGACTCCGAAGATGCAGGAGATCATTGTTCAATGCTGGGGACCTCCCAAAATTGTGATGGCAATCGTCTATCCGAACGCACCCGAAGAAATGAAACATTAATCTTCAAAAATAGAAAAATCGAACTATATATTTTAATATATATAGTTTATTATTTATATATTTATAATAATACGGTTAGTGTTTCAAGGGTCTTTTTTTAGGTAGGTGTAACCGTCTGCCATATAGCGAGTTGTCTGCTTTCGGAGACCGTTCCACTATGCGTTCGGCAAAAAGGCGCTTTTTTATCCCCTAAATGGAGGCTCTAAATCCATGCGGAAGAGCCTCCATTTGATACATTCAGAAGTTCCGTTTCAGGCAAACGGAGCTTCTGTTTTTTTGCTCTCGCTTTTTTCTGTCTTATTGGGGCACAGGGAGGAATCACGGATAGGTCTATACAATTCTTTAGAGCCGTACACGGTTGAAAAGAATCGAAAATTTAGGAGCGCCCCGGTGTATAGGCTATTTTTGTTGAAAATTTAAAAAGTGACAAGTATGCAAAATGTAAATCCGCAACAAATGGCCGGAAACGGTTATATTGTGATTCCTAAACTGATGTTCGCAGAATATATAAATAGTTGTGACCGCCACGAGGGCGATGTGGAAGCTTTCATAAAACTTCTTCTCAAAGTGAATTATTCCGAAACGGAATACACTGATTATTGGCACAATAAGAGTGTGTGCAAGAGGGGAGAGAGTCTGCGTAGTTACCGGAGCTGGGGTGATGTTTTTCACTGGTCGGCAGGCAAAACATATCGGTTTATGCAAAGATTGTGTGCAAAGGGAATTATTGAAATTATTCCGCATAAAGATGTAGTCATACTGCATATTCGTGTGGTGAATTATGAAAACTGGGTGAACGTTCCCAAAGCCAGCCCTGACGACCTGAAACTGCAAAGGAAAGCCGCCAAGGAGCAATTTGACTTTTTCTGGGAAGAGTATCACCGAATCACCCTGCTTCCCAAAGAAAACGTAGCCAAAGCGCAGCGCGAATGGAAAAAACTAAGCGGCAAGGAACGGAAGCTCGCTCTGGAACGCATTGAAGATTATTATTTCCATCAGACCAATGCCAACTACCTGCTGCACGCCGCCACTTATCTGTCCAACAAAGCATTCCTCAACGAATATTGACCCCCGGAAAAGAAATATGAATACCGAAAATAGAGTTTCGCCACAGGCTCCCGAAGTAGAGGAAGCCATTATAGGAGCCTGCCTGATAGAACAGGAGGCTCTGCCGCTGGTAGCCGACAAGCTACGCCCGGAAATGTTCTACGTAGTCCGCCATCAGCTGATTTTTGCCACCATGATGGCGATGTATCAGGCGGGTACGAAAATAGATATACTCACCGTAAAAGAGGAACTTGCCCGCAGGGGAACGCTCGAAGATGCGGGAGGAGCTTATAATGTGACGTTGCTTAGCAGCAAGGTGGCAAGCTCCGCGCATATCGAATATCACATGAAGATCGTGCATGAGAAGTATCTGCGGCGTGAGATGATTCTGGGGCTTAACAAGTTGCTTGCCTGCTCGCTGGACGAAACGATGGACATTGCCGATACGCTTGTAGACGCCCACAGCCTGCTCGACCGCCTGGAGGGGGAATTCGGGCATAATGATACGATGCGTGGCATGGATGCATTGATGACGGACACCATGAAAGAAGCCGAAGCGCGTATGGCCAAGAGTGTGAACGGGGTGACGGGCATCCCGACGGGATTGACGGATCTGGATCGTATGACGTCCGGATGGCAGAACGGGGAACTGGTGGTGATGGCCTCCCGTCCCTCGGTGGGAAAGACGGCTTTAGCGTTACATCTGGCACGCAGCGCAGCGATGGCGGGGCGTGCGGTGGTGGTGTATAGTCTTGAGATGCAGGGAGAACGGTTGGCGGATCGCTGGCTGGCAGCGGCCAGTGAGATAAATGCCCGGCATTGGCGGACGGGAACGGCCAGCGGGCAGGAGATGGCGGAAGCCCGTGCCGCAGCAGCGGAACTCTCTCGCTTGCGGATACACGTGGACGACGGTTCGGTGGTGAGCATGGATCATGTGCGTTCGAGCGCACGGTTGCTGCAAAGCCAAAATGCGTGTGACCTGATTATTATCGACTACCTGCAACTTTGCGATATGACAACAGGACAAAATAACCGTAACCGCGAACAGGAAGTGGCGCAGGCCACCCGAAAGGCGAAGCTGCTGGCCAAAGAGCTGAATGTGCCGGTGATATTGTTAAGCCAGTTGAACCGGTTGGCGGAGGGGCATATCGACAGGCGTCCGGAGTTGAGCCAGTTGCGCGAGAGTGGTGCTATCGAGCAGGATGCGGACGTTGTGATGCTGCTCTACCGGCCGGCGCTGTCGCGGATTGTAACGGACAAGGAGAGCGGTTATCAGACGGATGGGCTGGGAGTGGTGATCGTAGCCAAGCAACGCAATGGGGAGACGGGGAATGCCTATTTCCACCACAATCCGGAACTGACGAAAATCACGGATTATGTTCCTACTTTGGAATATTTGTTGAAGCATGCTAAATAAGGGCGGATATGGGGTGATCGTTCTCGTGATATTTTATGACATCTATGTCTTGAATATTTTCCTCTTTTTATTTTAATTTGTTGAATAAATAAATGGCGAAATACTTGACTTTGCCTTTCAGATTTTGTATATTTGTAGTGTCGTAAGGATAGAAAATATAATTACCTAAACCTTAACTTTTTTCAATTATGAACGTATTAGTGGAGCGCTATCAGCGCAGAAAGTATGTGAATCAGGAAGATTCACAGATGTTGTATTATGTACGCCAGAAATCGGGTACAGTGAGAGTGATGGACGTCAATAAGCTGGCGGATGCTATCGAGGCCAATTCTTCGCTTACAGCGGGAGACGTGAAGCATGCTATCGAGGCTTTTGTGGAGCAGTTGCGCCTGTCGCTCACGCAAGGTGACAAGGTGAAGATTGATGGATTGGGAACCTTTCACATCACATTGAGCAGTGAGGGGACGGAGAAGGAGAAAGATTGCACGGTGCGCAGCATCCGCAGGGTGAATGTGCGGTTTGTGGCAGATAAGGCGCTCCGCCTGGTGAATACCAGTCATACCTCCACCCGCAGCGAGAATAATGTGGATTTCGTTCTCGCTGGAAAGGGCGAAGCTGAAAACGAGGGTTCCGGTGGCGCAGGTGGAAATACCGGAGGCGGCACCGGCGGAGGTAGCGGCGAGGCTCCGGACCCCGCAGCATAATGAGTAAAGAAAGGGAGTGTCCGGCTTTCCGGCCGCTCTCTCTTTCTCTTTATGATTCTTCTTTTTCACGTTCTATCTTTTTTCTATTTCTCTTTTCTTATTCTCTTCATTTTCTTCATTCTCTTAATTGAATAAAAATCATGCTAGATAAAATTATTGAAATCGTTATGACGATTCTCCCTTTCCTGGGTAATAATCGCAAAAAACGTCAGGCGATGGCGCAGGAAGTCAAAGAGTTCAGCGAACTGGTGAAAGACCAATATACATTTCTGATGCAACAGCTGGAAAAGGTGTTGAAGGATTACTTCGACCTTAGCTCGAAAGTGAAAGAGATGCATACAGAGATATTCTCATTGAGAGGGCAGCTGGCGCAGGCTGCTGCTTTGCAATGTATTAATAAGGAGTGCGTGCAGCGTAATAATGCCAAAGAGGACGGAAAGTGAGGCCATGAGAAACATCAATCTGATTGTGGTGCACTGCTCCGCCACGCGTGAGGACAAGAGTTTTACGGAATTTGATTTGGACGACTGCCACCGCAGGCGGGGATTCAACGGGGCGGGGTATCATTTTTATATCCGCAAAAACGGAGATATTAAATCCACGCGGGCGGTAGAGAAAATCGGGGCGCATGCCAAAGGTTTCAACAAGGAAAGCATCGGCATTTGTTATGAGGGCGGACTCGACTGTAAAGGGCAGCCTAAAGACACCCGTACCGAATGGCAGAAGCACTCGCTGCGGGTATTGATTCTTACGCTGTTGCGGGATTATCCGGGTTGCCGGGTGTGTGGACATCGCGATCTTAGTCCCGACCTCAACGGAAATGGCGAGATAGAGCCGGAAGAGTGGGTGAAAGCGTGTCCCTGTTTTGAGGTAAAAGTTGAATATTCAAAAGATTTTAATAAGCCATCGGAAAAGAAAGAGATAATGTAAATAGGTATGTAAAAACCTTCTTGAAAGATGAACTGGAAATTATTTAAATGTGTAGTCCCGTTTCAGAGTGTGCGCGTGCACTTTCTGGAACGGGATTCGTGTAATAATGAAGATAAACTAATATTTATCAAAAAGTTAGTGAAAGCAATTTCTTTTTTTGATGTTTTTATCAAAATATTAAAATAAAAGTATAGATTTGCAGAGTTTATTAAATATCACAAATAAAACAAGAAAAAATATGGAAGCACTCAAGTTCCGTAAAGCCGCTTTGTTGGTAAGTCTATGCTTTTGGACTTTTACCGTTTTCTCTCAAGTGAAAGAAGATACTATTTTCCAAAATGAATATCTGCTCGTTCTTAATACTTATACATCAGATGCTCCATGGAGCAATGCTATCATTTCCCCCATTCTGCAATGGCTGAATGCGGAAAGGAAAACAGAGGTGTATGTGGAAAACATGAATATGCTGATGATTGATGACAGTTTGAAACTGGCGGACCTCAAATCTACTATTTTTGCCAAATACGGAAAGAAGAAACCTAAAGCCGTATTGCTGCTAGGCAACTCGATGTTGCTTTTCCGTAATGAAATGCGTGAAGCATGGGGGGATATTCCTCTTATCTTGTGCGGGGAGGAGAATTACATGGGACCCGATGACTGTTATATCAAAAAATATCCGGTAGTGCCGTCCGAACAGGTTCCGCTTACCAACTTCACCGAAGAATATAACCTCACATTACTTCAGACCCGTGTTTTTATTGAGGAAAACGTGAAGCTCCTCCAACACATGATTCCCGACATGAAGAAAATTATTCTGATCGGAGACGGACGTTATGTGAACCAGCAACTCAATGTTGATTTGAAACAGCTCTTGCAGAAGAAATATTCGAATCTGGAATATGACTTCTATTCAGCTGCGAATATGACTACGGATAGTTTGCTGTTAAAGCTAAACAAAGTGAACAGTGCCACCACGGGAGTACTTCTTTCGTCATGGTTCACCCGCCAAGTGGTAGCGGGAAATGTGCAGTTGCAAGCCAACTCATTCCAAGTGATCTCGAATAGCGTGACTCCTATATTTGCACTTAAAAACTCTCTTGTCGTGAATAGCGGAATGATAGGAGGTTTCATGTATTCACAAACGGCATTCAACGAGCAGTTGCACAAGACGCTCTCTGCCGTACTGTCGGGAGTCGATCCGCGTACTATACCGTTTTATATCCCGGAAGGAGAAAATATATTCAATTATCCCGCTTTGTTGCAACGGAATTTTTTACCGGACAATTGTCCGTCCGATTCTGTCTTCCTCAACCGTCCGCTGACTGTGTGGCAGCAGTATGGCTATTTATTCATAATCATCATCGCTTTCTTTATTATTCTCTTTGTGGTGCTTTATCAGTATACGAGAATCAAAGCATTGGGGAAAGTGCGTGAAGCCCAACGGACGCAATTGGAAACGGCACAGGAATTGTCGGATTTGTTTGATAATATGCCTATTATCTATGCTCGTGAACGCCTGATACGTGATGATGAGGGAGAAATTGTCGATATGGAAATTTGCGCCATAAACAAGCATTTCCTGAAACAGTATGCACCTAAGGTGGATGTAATCGGCAAGCGGGCAAGTGAGCTGTTCGGAACAAACTTCCTCGCCTCCCTAAACTATGCGAAGATTCTGGATAAGGAGAAACGTCCGATCGCGTATTCATTTTATACCCAGCAGAGCAATAAACATCAGGAAATCGTGATGGCTCTTAGTTCGAAGAAAGATTGCGTCGATGTGTTTGGTGTGGACAGCACAGATTTGTATCACACCCAGCAAAAGCTGAACGCCACAAACCAAAAATTGATTATGGCGCTCGAAGTGGCCGACATCATTCCCTGGAAGTGGGATTTGGAACGGAGGATGATTCTATGTGACATAAACCGCCCTATCGAATTGAGCACTGAAGAACTGGATGTCACTGAAGAGCAACTTTCTGTGCCCGATGCACAGTACTTCGCAAAAATATTCAGAGAAGACCGCCCACGCATTGAGAAAGCTTATCAGGATTTGATTGCAGGAACTATTAAGAAAGTGAAGGAAGAATACCGGGTAGTTACCCGTACCAATACCGGACTGCAAACGGATTGGGTGGAAGCACAGGCAACTGTTGCCACTCGTGACGAAAACGGTCGCCCGCTAACGTTGGTAGGCTCTTCACTGGTGATTACTGCCCGCAAGGCTTTGGAACAGGAATTGGTGAGTGCCAAGGATCGTGCCGAGGAATCGAATCGACTGAAAAGCGCATTCCTAGCCAATATGAGCCACGAGATACGTACTCCGCTGAATGCGATTGTCGGGTTCTCCGGACTGCTTCCCACCGTGGAGGAACCGGAAGAGAAAGAGGAGTATATCACGATCATCGAGAACAATAACAAATTGCTGTTACAACTGGTGGGCGACATTCTCGACCTGTCTAAAATTGAATCGGGCACGCTTGAGTTTGCTTACCTGCCCAAGCACTTGGGTGAAATTCTGCATGGTATAAAATGCTCGATGCAAGCCCGTACGGAAGAGAAAGGGCTAGCTTTTAGTCTCGTGAACCCCATGCCGGATTGTTGCATCGAAACGGATGGCAACCGGTTAAGCCAGGTGATTACGAACCTCCTTACCAATGCAATTAAATTTACGGATAAAGGTGGTATCACGTTCGGATATACATTGGAGAAAGAAGAAAATATGCTGCGTTTCTATGTGACTGATACGGGATGCGGTATACAGGAGGATAAAGTTGGAACGGTGTTCAACCGCTTTGTGAAACTGAATAGTTTTGCGCAAGGCACAGGACTCGGACTTTCGATCTGCCAAATGATTGTGGAGCACATGGGAGGAAAAATAGGTGTGGAATCGGAATACGGAAAGGGGGCTACTTTCTGGTTCACACTGCCTTATCATCCTGTAAAAAAGGTGCAGCCGCAGGAACCGAAGTTTGATGTGATGCACGTGCATCGTGATGATATAAGTATTCTGATTGCCGAAGATAACGACAGTAATTATAAACTGTTTGAGAATATCCTGCACAAGGATTTCAATATTATCCATGCTTGGAATGGTCAGGAGGCTGTCGATTTGTTCAAGGAGAAGCATCCGCATATTGTATTGATGGACATTAATATGCCTATAATGAACGGATATGAAGCAACGAAAGAGATACGCAAACTGTCCGCCGAAATTCCTATCATCGCTATCACGGCTTATGCTTACGCCTCGGACGAGCAGCGTATTCTTAGCGAAGGTTTCGACGGGTATGCTTCCAAACCGATCAATGCTAGTGTGCTGAAAATGAAACTGTCTGAAATTATAAGTAAACGGATGGTGTTCTTTTAAAGAATAGGGATAAATAAGAAAAACTCCAATCAATGAGACTGTATCAGTCGTATTGGTTGGAGTTTTCTTTTTAAGCAAGTATGCATCAGAAATACCAACGTATTCCTCCGAGAACGTTGAAGCGGGTAATTCCGGTACGTTCGTTGTCTTTTAGCTTTACTTCGCTGCGATCCGGCAGGCTGCCATTGATGGTGTTTGCAGATATACCTACTCCCCATTGGTTGGTAATCATGTATTCTAAGCCTACCGTAGCGTGTGCTCCCAGTCCGCTGGAATGGTAACCCGGTTCATTGTAGAGGAATAATCCCAAGCCTAGCCCGGCTTTTAATATCCATTTATCCCATCTGGAACGTACCACCCATTCGGGGGCAATGTAGGACAACATCATGTTTCCGCCGGGGAAAGAGGCTCTGAAACCGGAATATTGCATTCCGATACCCCAGCCACTGCTCCAGGTGTATTCGTAAGAGAGTTTCCAATCTACACCGCCTTTGCTTCCCAAAGAGCGGCCATCGACGTCATAGAGTTTGCTGGTCACCCATCCGTATCCTATACTCCCTTCGAAAGTGCTGGACGGAGCCCGTCTGTTCTCTGCCCGTTCTTTAGTCACTACATGGTCGAGTTCGATCATGTCTTGCACCGGATTGACTTTCATTGTGTCCACCTGACGGTCCGAAAGGCGAAGCATCAAGCCGGATATCTGATGGCAGGAGCTTCCCCAAAAGGAGGGTTTCAGATGGTCGGTGATGACAAGTCCGTTGCCGCCATTCTTTCCCGTAGCTTCTTGCGCCAGATGTAACACCTGATCGTAACGGCATTTGGACGAAGTGCCCCGGTCTACCACTGAAATGCGGCCTATGGTTTCGGCTGTGTTAGGAACTTTATCTCCCAGTTCGATGACATAGACCGAATCTGTCGGAATAATATCCGGATAGACTTTCGAAATGTGGGTCACCACTTTGGGCGAACAGGCAGTCATCAGCAACAGCATGGCGACTCCGTACAAATTGACGGTTTTCAAGTGTTTTGTCATTAGATTTAGAATTGTTGTCTGGCTTTAGAATACCTCTACTTTCTCGGCAATTCTTTTTGCCTTATCACGCAGTGCATCCAAATCGGCATCCAGCGGAGCATAGCAAAGCACTACTCCCATACGGCGGTTGACGCGGGTAAACGGTTTGCCGAATATGCGGAGGTAGGTATCTTCTTCTTTCGTCACTTCTTCCATGCCGCGATATTGCGGACGTTCCTGGCTGGCAATCGGGGAAAGGATCACAGCGCTTGCGCCTATCCGTTCTTGTTTGATGCCGGGAATGGGCAGGCCGAGCACGGCACGTAAGTGGAGTTCGAACTCATTCAGGTTTTGTGTGCCCGCCAGTGTTACCATACCTGTGTCATGCGGACGAGGGGAAAGTTCGGAGAAATAGACTCCGTTCTCGTGGCTTAGGAAGAATTCAACTCCCCAAAGTCCTGCGCCTGTCAATGCACGGGTTACTTTTTCGGCCATCTCTTCCGCTTCTTTCAAATGGGCGGGATCAATGTGTGCAGGCTGGAAACTTTCACGATAGTCGCCACCTTTCTGCACGTGTCCGATGGGAGGGCAGAAGAGGGTAGGGCCGTTCTTTTGGGTAACGGTGAGCAGGGTGATTTCGCTGTCAAACTTGATGAATTCTTCAATGATAAGTTCGCGAATATCGCCACGGCTGCCACTGCATCCGTATTCCCAGGCGTGTTCGAGTTCGTCGGCACTCTTCACGAGCGATTGTCCTTTGCCGGAAGAGGACATCAACGGTTTAACGACACAAGGGAAACCGATTTTGTCGGCAGCTTCTTTCAGTTCTTCCAGGGTTTTGGCATAGAAGTATTTGGCTGTTTTCAGTCCGAGTTCTTGGGCGGCAAGGTCGCGAATGGCTTTACGGTTCATGGTGAAGTTCACGGCACGAGCACTGGGAACTACCTGAATGCCTTCTTTTTCGAAGTCGTATAAACGTTCTGTACGGATTGCTTCAATCTCCGGAACGATAATGTCCGGGCGGTGTTTCTTCACCACGCGTTCCAGTTCTTCACCATTCAGCATGTCGAATATTTCAAATTCATCGGCCACTTGCATAGCCGGTGCTCCTGCATAGGAGTCGCAAGCAATGATGTGCTGGCCTTTACGTTGAGCTGAAATTACAAATTCTTTTCCTAGTTCGCCGGAACCGAGTAACAGTATTTTCTTCATCATTTTGAGTGTTTTATATTAGTGGCGCAAAATTACAGCAAAAAATGGATAATATATAGATTATCGGCGTATTTAAATTTTTGTTTTATAAATAAAAGGAGAAAGTGAATCTTGTACGAAAAACTTTCATGCCGGATTTTATGTTTTCTTTAATCGAAAAGCGTATCTTTGTGTATTGCAATTTTAAAAGAGTGGAGTGTATGGAAAATAAAATATATCCTATCGGAATACAAAATTTTGAGAGCTTACGTAATGACGGCTACTTTTATATTGATAAAACGGCTTTAGTCTACCAATTGGTGAAGACTGGACGTTATTACTTCCTTAGTCGCCCTCGCCGTTTTGGCAAAAGTCTTCTGCTTTCTACGCTCGAAGCCTATTTTCAAGGAAAGAAAGAACTCTTTGACGGATTGGCTATGGAAAAACTGGAAAAGGATTGGATAAAATACCCCATATTGCATCTGGATTTGAATGCGGAGAAATATACTGCTCCCGAAGCACTCGATCAGGTGCTGGAAAGTGCTTTGCGTGGATGGGAAGCTCTCTATGGCGCGCAGGATTATGAAAGAACATTTGCTTCCCGTTTTCAAGGTATCATTCAGCGTGCTTGTGATAAGACCGGACAGCGGGTGGTGGTGCTTGTAGACGAATATGATAAACCGATGTTGCAGGCCATAGGTAATGACGAGCTTCAGAAAAGCTATCGTGAGACATTGAAGGCTTTTTACGGAGCATTGAAGAGTAAGGATGGATGCATCAAGTTTGGTATGTTGACGGGAGTAACCAAATTCGGTAAGGTCAGTGTATTCAGCGATCTGAATAATCTGGATGATATCTCGATGCGGAATCAGTATATAGATATCTGTGGTATTAATGAGCAGGAATTGCATGACAATCTGGAGGATGAGCTTCATAGTCTGGCCAGTGCTCAAGGAATGACGTATGATGAAATTTGCGCAAAATTGCAGGAGTATTATGATGGTTATCATTTTACGCATAACTCTATCGGTATGTATAATCCGTTCAGTCTGCTCAATACTTTTAAATATAATGAATTTGGTAGTTATTGGTTTGAGACCGGTACTCCTACCTATCTGGTAGAACTGCTTAAAAAACATCATTATGATCTTCGCCGTATGGCGCACGAAGAAACAACTGCCACTGTATTGAACAGTATTGATTCTACATCAGACAATCCTATTCCGGTAATCTACCAAAGCGGTTATCTTACCATAAAGGGGTACGATCAACGGTTTGGCATTTATCGCTTGGGATTTCCGAACCGCGAAGTGGAAGAGGGGTTCATTAACTTTCTGCTTCCTTTCTATGCTAATACCAACGCTGTGGAATCGCAGTTTGAAATACAGAAGTTTGTTCGTGAAGTGGAATCCGGAGATTATGACTCTTTCTTTCGTCGTTTGCAAAGTTTCTTTGCAGATACACCTTATGAATTAGTCCGCGACCTGGAATTACATTATCAGAATGTTCTTTTTATTGTCTTCAAACTTGTTGGTTTTTACGTCAAAGCAGAGTATCACACAAGTGCAGGACGCATTGATCTTCTTTTGCAGACGGATAAATTTATCTATGTGATGGAATTTAAGTTGGATGGTACGGCCGAAGAAGCTCTGCTGCAAATCAACGAGAAGCATTATGCGCAACCGTTTGAAAACGATGATCGTAAGCTCTTTAAGATTGGAGTGAACTTTAGTGCGGAAATGCGGAATATAGAGAAATGGATAGTCGAAAAATAGGGAATTCCGCCTTTAAACTTTCTTAAGGAAAGCATGAAAATAAGGACTTTTCTGTGTTCGAACACAAAACTAGTTGTTTTTGCCACTATCTCCTGTTTTTGCTAATCCATTGATTTTTAACAAAGAGATAGGAAACTCGACGGGCAAATTCAGTTTATTGATAGATTATTGCCCCTAAACTTGTTTTGCTATTGATTTGTAGCAGAAATTTGTCTGAATTGGTCAATCTGTAGTCATTGTAGGTCTAATAAGTGTTATCGAACGACAAATTATGAAAAAGGAAGCACAACGACACGGAATTGTTTCTACATTTGCGCAGTTGTTTCTTTAACTATTTCTAAGGACAGAAGTTTATGGGATATAGAAAATAGTTGAACAAAAACTGAACTCTACTGTTTATTATAATATTGAAATAGGTAAAACGCGAAAAATGTGCATTCCTTTCATATTATAAAGTCAAAAGGAGAGAAAAGAATAATATAAATAAATTAGAGATTGCTTATGTCACAGATTATCGGACATATCTCGCAGGTGATCGGCCCTGTGGTCGATGTGTACTTTGAGGGTACGGATGCAGAATTGGTGCTGCCAAGCATCCACGACGCACTGGAGATAAAGAGGCCAAACGGCAAAATACTGGTTGTAGAAGTTCAGCAACATATCGGCGAAAATACGGTGCGTACCGTAGCGATGGACAGTACCGACGGACTTCAGAGAGGCATGAAAGTGTATCCCACCGGAGGCCCGATCACGATGCCGATTGGCGAACAGATTAAAGGACGACTGATGAACGTAGTCGGTGATTCGATCGACGGTATGAAAGGACTCGACCGCAAAGGTGCATATTCCATTCATCGCGAACCCCCTAAGTTTGAGGATTTGACCACTGTGCAAGAGGTGCTCTTCACAGGTATCAAAGTGATCGACCTGCTCGAACCGTATGCCAAAGGTGGTAAAATCGGTTTGTTCGGCGGTGCCGGTGTAGGAAAGACTGTATTGATTCAGGAACTTATCAATAATATCGCCAAGAAACATAATGGATTCTCTGTTTTTGCCGGAGTAGGTGAACGTACCCGTGAAGGTAACGACTTGCTGCGCGAAATGATTGAATCCGGTGTAATCCGTTACGGCGAAGCATTCAAAGAAGGAATGGAGAAAGGTCACTGGGATCTTTCGAAAGTGGATTATAACGAACTGGAGAAATCGCAAGTGTCTCTGATTTTCGGTCAGATGAACGAGCCTCCGGGCGCACGTGCCTCTGTGGCATTGTCCGGACTGACGGTGGCGGAATCTTTCCGCGACGCAGGAAAAGAAGGTGAGAAACGCGATATTCTGTTCTTTATTGATAATATCTTCCGTTTCACGCAAGCAGGTTCGGAAGTGTCCGCCCTTTTGGGACGTATGCCGTCCGCCGTTGGTTACCAGCCTACGCTGGCTACGGAAATGGGTGCGATGCAGGAACGTATCACGTCTACCCGCAAAGGTTCTATCACCTCCGTACAGGCGGTGTATGTGCCTGCCGATGACTTGACCGACCCGGCTCCTGCAACAACTTTCAGCCACTTGGATGCCACTACCGTGCTCGACCGTAAGATTACGGAGCTGGGTATTTATCCGGCGGTAGACCCGTTGGCTTCTACGTCACGTATCCTCGACCCGCACATTGTTGGCCAGGAACACTACGACATAGCGCAGCAGGTGAAACAAATTCTGCAACGTAACAAGGAATTGCAGGACATTATTTCCATCCTCGGTATGGAGGAACTTTCGGAAGAAGACAAGATGGTGGTGAACCGCGCCCGTCGTGTGCAGCGTTTCCTTTCACAACCGTTTGCCGTAGCCGAACAGTTTACAGGCGTTCCGGGTGTGATGGTGGGTATTGAAGACACTATCAAGGGATTCAAGATGATTCTGGAAGGAGAAGTGGATTATCTTCCCGAACAGGCTTTCTTGAATGTCGGAACCATTGAGGAGGCAATAGAGAAAGGTAAGAAATTGCTGGAACAGGCAGCAAAAAAATAAAAAGATAGCATGATGAAAGAACTGCATTTGAGTATAGTATCGCCCGAAAAGAGCATATTCGACGGAAATGTGAAGATTGTCACATTGCCGGGAATGATCGGTTCGTTTTCTATTCTCCCCGGGCATGCGCCCATTGTTTCGTCGTTGAAAGCGGGAACGTTGAGTTACACGACGATGGACGGAGAAGAGCACACGATGGATATTCAGGGCGGTTTTGTCGAAATGAGTGACGGTACGGTTTCCGCCTGTGTTTCCTGACGGAAGCTCCCCACCGGCACAAAGACTAAGCATCAAAAGATTGAAAAAAACGAGATTATAACCTTACAGAAAAACACAGTAACATGGTGAATATTAGTAAAACTAAACGGAATTTTATTTGGTGGCATACCTTATTTGCGGTAATTAGCGGGGCACTCGGAGCTGTCATTCTACACTTCGCTTTGCCGGGGCATTATTTCGGAGGGTATCCGTTTATTCCGATCTATTTTTACTTTTTCGGGCTGTTTAGCATTTATGCTTTCGACGCTTGCCGCCGGCATGCTCCACAGAGAATGTTACTGTTGTATCTGGCAACGAAGATGATAAAAATGATTCTTTCGCTGATTCTGGTATTGATTTATTGTCTTGCCGTTCGCGAAGAAGCCAGAGCCTTTCTGCTGACGTTTATCTTGTTCTATTTGATATATCTGGTATTCGAAACCTGGTTCTTCTTCTCTTTTGAGTTGAATCAGAAACGGAAAAAGAAAAATAAGAAGAAAAATGAAACAGTTGCATAACATAGTAGCTCCGTTGATTCTGTTCTGCCTCATGGCGACAGTCGGCTTGCCGGTTCTTGCACAGGAACAGGAGAGGGAAGCGGTGTCACAACAGACGCAGGACGAGATTACTCCGAAAGAGGAACAGGAGAACACGGTGGATGTGAAAGAAATTGTGTTCGGTCATATCGGAGACTCCTACGAATGGCATATTACGACGTGGGGTAACACGCACATTACTATACCATTACCTATTATTGTTTATAGTAGCACTACAGGTTGGCACACGTTCCTTTCTTCCCGTCTCGAAGAGAATGGAGGGACTTATGAAGGACTTTCCATCGCTCCCGAAGGAAGTAAGTACGAGGGCAAACTGGTAGAGTATAATGCGGCAGGCGAACAGGTTCGCCCGTGGGATATTTCCATCACGAAAGTGACGTTTGCTTTGCTGTTCAACAGCGTGTTGTTGCTCATCATTGTATTGAGCGTGTCACACTGGTATAGAAAACGTCCGCAAGGAGCGAAAGCGCCGGGAGGATTTATCGGATTCATGGAGATGTTCATCATGATGGTGAACGACGATATTATCAAGAGTTGTGTAGGACCCAACTACCGGAAGTTTGCACCGTATCTGCTGACAGCGTTCTTTTTCATCTTTATCAATAACATGATGGGGTTGATTCCGTTCTTCCCTGGAGGTGCGAACGTGACGGGAAATATCGCTATCACTATGGTGCTTGCAGTCTGCACGTTCCTGGCAGTGAATATCTTCGGTTCGAAACATTACTGGAAGGATATTTTCTGGCCTGATGTACCTTGGTGGCTGAAAGTGCCTATACCGATGATGCCATTCATCGAGTTCTTCGGAATCTTTACGAAACCGTTTGCTTTGATGATTCGTCTTTTTGCCAATATGCTGGCGGGACACATGGCGATGTTGGTGCTTACCTGCTTGATCTTTATCTCGGCAAGCATGGGGCCTGCACTGAACGGCACGCTGACGGTGGCTTCCGTATTGTTCAACATTTTTATGAATGCGCTTGAGTTGTTGGTTGCCTTCATCCAGGCTTACGTATTTACGATGTTGTCGGCAGTGTTTATCGGTCTGGCACAGGAAGGCGCCAAAGTGAAAACAGAAGAAGATTGAAATGAAACGCGGTGAAAACGTCAATAAAAAGAATACGGAATAAACGTGCGGAATGAATGATTAAATAATAAACAAGAGAAAATATAAACCATTTTAAAACTGAAAATTATGTTACTATCAGTATTGTTACAAGCCACTGCAGCAGCAGTAGGAGTTAGTAAATTAGGTGCAGCTATCGGTGCAGGTCTTGCAGTAATCGGAGCTGGTTTGGGTATTGGTAAGATTGGTGGTTCGGCAATGGAGGCAATCGCACGCCAGCCGGAAGCATCAGGGGACATCCGTATGAACATGATTATCGCCGCCGCCTTGATTGAAGGTGTGGCTCTGTTGGCGGTAGTAGTTTGTCTGTTGGTGTTCTTCCTCTAATCAGGTATATAACAAGCGAATTTCGCAGGCGTGAACCATGTTTCAAATCATGATAAGCCGCGAAATCGTAAATTGTAAATCGTAAAATCGTAAATAAAGATTATGTCATTACTATTACCTGATAGTGGCCTGCTGTTCTGGATGTTTCTCTCATTCGGGATTGTGTTCGTGATATTGGCGAAATATGGCTTCCCCGTCATCATCAAGATGGTGGAGGGTCGTAAGACCTATATCGACCAGTCTTTGGAGGTGGCGAGAGAAGCTAATGCCCAGTTGTCTAAACTGAAAGAGGAAGGCGACGCATTGGTGGCTGCCGCCAACAAAGAACAAGGACGCATCTTGAGGGAAGCAATGGAAGAACGTGACAAGATTGTTCACGAGGCCCGTAAGCAAGCCGAAATTGCCGCACAAAAAGAATTGGATGCGGTGAAACAACAAATCCAGATAGAGAAAGACGAAGCCATCCGCGACATCCGTCGCCAGGTAGCCGTGCTTTCTGTGGACATCGCCGAGAAAGTGCTCCGCAAGAGTCTTGAGGACAAGGAAGCACAGATGGGCATGATCGACCGTATGCTGGATGAAGTACTAACCCCGAATAAGAACTAAGGAAGATGGAAGTCGGAATACTCTCAATGCGTTATGCAAAAGCCATCATTGAATATGCACAGGAAAAAGGTCTGGAGGACAGGTTATATCAGGAGTTCCTGACGCTGTCGCACAGTTTTTGTGAACAGCCCGGTTTGCGCGAAGCACTTGATAATCCGGTCATCACAACGAAGGAAAAGTTGGCGTTAGTCTGCACGGCTGCCGATGGTGACGGAAAATCGACCAGAGAGTTTGTCCGTTTTATCACTTTGGTACTGCGAAACAGGCGTGAAGGCTATCTGCAATTTATCAGCCTGATGTATCTGGATCTTTACCGGAAGCTGAAGCATATCGGAGTGGGTAAGCTCATTACAGCCGTTCCCGTCAATAAGGAAACGGAAAACCGGATTCGTTCCGCAGCAGAGCATATCTTGCACGCCCAGATGGAACTCGAAACGGTGATAGATCCTTCGATTGAAGGCGGATTTATCTTCGATGTCAACGACTACCGACTGGATGCAAGCGTTGCCACGCAGTTGAAGCGAGTGAAACAACAATTTATTGATAAGAATAGGAGAATTGTATAATGTCTGAAAATATAAAAGTAAGCGAAGTATCTGATATATTGCGCAAGCAGCTCGAAGGAATCAACGCCAATGTGCAACTTGATGAAATCGGTACGGTGCTTCAGGTGAGCGACGGCGTAGTGCGTATCTATGGATTGCGAAATGCCGAAGCCAATGAATTGCTGGAGTTTGACAATGGTATCAAAGCAATCGTGATGAACCTCGAAGAGGACAACGTGGGTGCTGTGCTGTTGGGTCCGACGGACAAGATCAAAGAGGGATTCGTCGTGAAGCGTACCAAACGTATCGCCTCCATCCGTGTAGGAGAGGGCATGCTGGGACGTGTGATCGACCCGCTGGGCGAACCGCTCGACGGCAAGGGGCTGATTGGCGGCGAACTGTATGATATGCCATTGGAACGGAAAGCTCCGGGGGTAATCTACCGTCAGCCTGTGAACCAACCGTTACAGACGGGATTGAAGGCGGTAGACGCCATGATTCCTATCGGTCGTGGACAGCGTGAGTTGATTATCGGCGACCGCCAGACGGGAAAGACTGCCATCGCTATTGATACGATTATCAACCAGCGCAGTAACTTCCTGGCAGGTGATCCTGTATATTGTATTTATGTGGCTATCGGTCAGAAGGGTTCTACCGTTGCTTCTATCGTTAATACGCTTCGTGAGTACGGAGCACTGGACTACACGATTGTGGTGGCTGCTACGGCTGGTGATCCGGCTGCATTGCAGTATTACGCTCCTTTTGCGGGTGCTGCCATTGGCGAGTATTTCCGTGATACCGGTCGTCATGCATTGGTGGTTTATGATGACCTTTCCAAGCAGGCGGTAGCTTATCGTGAGGTTTCTCTGATTCTTCGCCGTCCGTCAGGTCGTGAGGCTTATCCGGGTGATATTTTCTATCTGCACTCTCGTTTGTTGGAACGTGCTGCCAAGATTATCAGTCAGGAGGAAGTGGCTCGCGAAATGAACGATCTTCCGGAAAGTCTGAAGGGAATTGTCAAAGGCGGTGGTTCGCTCACGGCATTGCCTATCATCGAAACGCAGGCTGGTGACGTATCGGCTTATATCCCGACGAACGTGATTTCTATCACCGACGGACAGATATTCCTCGAAACTGACTTGTTCAACCAGGGTACGCGTCCGGCTATCAACGTGGGTATCTCTGTATCCCGTGTAGGTGGTAACGCGCAGATTAAGGCTATGAAGAAAGTGGCAGGAACATTGAAGATCGACCAGGCACAGTATCGTGAACTGGAAGCGTTCTCCAAGTTCAGCAGCGACATGGACCCGATTACCGCATTGACGATTGACAAGGGACGTAAGAATGGCCAGCTGTTGATTCAGCCTCAATACAGCCCGATGCCCGTAGAACAGCAGATTGCTATTCTCTACTGTGGTACACACGGACTGCTCCATGATGTTCCTCTGGATAAGGTGCAGGACTTTGAACGTAGCTTCATTGAATCGCTGCAACTGAATCATCAGGAGGATGTATTGGATGTATTGAAAACGGGTGTGATTGATGATAATGTGATTAAGGCTATCGAAGAGACTGCCGCTATGGTCACTAAACAATTTATCTAATTGGTCATTGGTTTATCTGATTGGCCTTTAAAATAAATCTAAATGGTTTTTTGATTTATCTAATTGGCTTTTTTATAAATCAGATCGCCCTTTAATTTTTAATTATTAATTTTTAATTATCACTATGGCTTCACTGAAAGAAGTAAAAACCAGAATAAATTCGGTCAAGAGTACCCGAAAAATCACTTCAGCAATGAAGATGGTGGCTTCTGCCAAATTACACAAGGCACAAGGAGCCATTGAGAATATGCTGCCTTATCAGAAGAAGTTGAACAAGATTCTGACTAACTTCCTAAGCGCGGACCTGCCTATCGAATCTCCTTATGTGCAGGAGCGTGAAGTGAAGCGTGTAGCAATCGTTGTTTTTTCTTCGAACACTTCTCTTTGTGGTGCTTTCAACGCCAACGTCATCAAAATGATGATGCAGACTATCGGGGAATTCCGTACTTTAGGACAGGATAATATCTTGATATTCCCGGTAGGTAAGAAGGTGGATGAAGCGGCCAAACGAATGGGTTTCAAACCGCAGGAGGTTTCTCCAACGCTTTCCGACAAACCAACGTATCAGGAGGCTGCCGAACTGGCTCACCGACTGATGGATATGTATGTAGCAGGCGAAGTGGATCGTGTGGAAATAATCTATCATCACTTCAAATCAATGGGGGTACAGATTCTTCTCCGTGAGACGTATCTCCCCATTAATCTGACGAACGTGGTTAGCGAAGAGGACAGAAAGAAAGAGGAAGAGGCACAGGAGCACGAGATTGCCAATGATTATATCATCGAACCGAACGCGGAGGAATTAATCGCGAGCTTAATCCCCACTGTATTGAGCCAGAAGATTTTTACCGCCGCTGTCGACTCTAATGCTTCGGAACATGCTGCACGTACGCTGGCTATGCAGGTGGCTACGGACAACGCAAATGAGCTGATTCAGGATTTGACGAAGCAATACAACAAGACTCGTCAGCAGGCGATTACAAATGAATTGCTGGATATTGTAGGGGGATCCATGAAGTAATTAATCATCTTTCTTTTGTCTTGAAACAAAAGAAAGAAGCAAAGAAAAATTCAAGGCTGACTTTTTTCTCCTACTCGCTTCCTTCACTTCGCTAAAGGGCAGAAACTCGCTACGCTCAAACAGTCTGCCCTTCTTAACGCTCCGTTACGGGCGCTCGCCTGACGGAGAAAAAAGTAGGCCGGGGAAGCTGGCGGGGTGGGCGTTGCTGCTGGTATTGTGGGGTAGGTTTGCGGGGAAGCTGTTCTGGATAGGGGTGCGGGGAAGCCGTGCGATATGCTTGGTATTGTTTTGGTGAGCCGCTGTTATATCGTTTATAGTTTTATTATATATTGTTCTGCTTTGCTATATTGAGTCGTATAACGTCTGCGGCTTTTATATGGCAAAGCTTTTTTTGAACGTTTCATAAGTCTCTTTATATTACATCGGCTACATCGGTTATTATTCTGTTGGCCTTTTATTCTATTAAGCTTTCCACATTGTAAGGCTTCCACCCGTAGCCTTGATTCTTTCTTTTTGGTGCTTTTTCTTTCGTATCAAGATGAAAGAAAAAGAATATTCAGTAACTTTACCGAAAATTGGAAAAGCATGGAAAATAATCCGGAACTGCAGCTTGCTTGGCAGTTCATTGAAAATACAGGCACCCATTTATTTCTTACCGGAAAAGCTGGAACCGGGAAAACGACATTTCTTAGACGATTGAAAGAACATACGCCCAAACGCATGGTCGTATTGGCTCCGACAGGGATTGCAGCTATCAATGCGGGAGGCGTAACGATTCATTCTTTCTTTCAGTTGTCTTTTGCTCCTTTTGTGCCCGAAACTACTTTTAATTCTTCCCAGACGCATTATCGTTATAGTAAAGAAAAGCGGAATATCATCCGTAGTATGGATTTGCTGGTTATTGATGAGATCAGTATGGTGCGTGCTGATTTGTTGGATGCGGTGGATGCAACTCTGCGGAGGTATCGCGATAGGGAGAAACCTTTTGGTGGGGTGCAGCTGTTGATGATTGGAGATTTGCAACAGTTGGCGCCTGTTGTGAAAGACAATGAGTGGGAATTGTTGAGAAAGCATTATGAGACTCCTTATTTCTTTGCAAGTCATGCATTGAAAGAAACGGCATATATGACGATTGAACTCAAGAAAGTATATCGTCAGAGTGATACGTTCTTCCTTTCCTTATTAAATAAAATTCGGGAGAATAAGGCGGATGATGAAGTGTTGAATGAACTGAACCGTCGTTATCAGCCCGGCTTTCAGCCGCAAAAAGAAGAGGGATATATTCGTCTGACGACACATAATAATCAGGCACAGAGGGTTAATGATCGCGAATTGGCATCGTTGCCCGGCAAGGCGTATCATTTTAGTGCCGAGATAGAGGGGGATTTTCCTGAATATTCGTATCCTGCGGATAAACTTCTGACAATTAAGGAGGGAGCACAGATTATGTTCCTGAAGAATGATCCATCGTCCGAGAAACGGTATTATAACGGTATGATTGGTGAGGTGGTAGCGGTTAATGAAACGGGTATTGTGGTGCGTGGTAAAGGGGATCGATCCGAATTTCAGTTGTTGCCGGAAGAGTGGGGGAATTATAAGTATGTGTTGAATGAGGAGACGAAGGAAATCACTGAAGTGATAGAGGGGACGTTCCGCCAGTATCCTATTCGTTTGGCGTGGGCTATTACGATACATAAGAGCCAGGGTTTGACGTTTGAACGTGCTATTATTGATGCACGGAATTCCTTTGCACATGGGCAAACTTATGTGGCTTTGAGTCGTTGCAAGACGTTGGAAGGTATGGTATTGGAATCTCCTTTACGCAGGGAAGCCATAATAAGTGATGCTACGGTGGATAATTTCACCAAAGCGGTGGAGCAGAATAAGCCGGGCAGCCAGCAGTTGAATGATATGCAAAAGGCGTATTTCTTTGATTTATTGAGTGATTTGTTTAATTTCTATTTGATCGATCAGGCTTATAAACGGTTGCTTCGTCTTATGGATGAGGATTTGTATAAGCTCTTTCCGAAGCAGTTGGCTGAATATAAGGCGTTGGCTCCCCATGTTAAAGAGAAGATTGTGGAGGTGTCTCAACGTTTCCGCAATCAGTATACCCGGTTGATACATGAGAGTGAGGATTATGCGGCGAATGAGGAGTTACAGGAGCGGATTCGTTCCGGTGCCGGATATTTTCATAAGGAGTTGGAACCGGTTCGGGCTTTGTATGATAAGACTAATATGCCTCTTGATAATAAAGAGTTGAGAAAGCTGTTGGCAGAGCGTATGCAGGCGCTGGATGATGCGTTGTGGATTAAGGAGTCTCTGTTGGAAGCTGTGTCTACAAGAGGGAGGTTTGCCATTACGGATTATTTGAAGTTGAAGGCTAAAGTAATGTTGAGCCTTGAAGATGATTCTACGTCTTCCGGTTCTTCGAAGGCTTTGAAGGAGAAGAAAGAACGTAAGGAACGGAAAGAGCGTACACGCAGTGCTGAAAAGGTAAAGGTGGAAGTTCCTACGGATATTCTGCATCCGGAGCTTTATCGTGCCCTATCTGAATGGAGAACAGCCAAAACAAGGGAGATGAATGTTCCTGCTTATGTGATTATGCAACAGAAAGCATTGATGGGAATTGTGAATCTGCTACCGGATAGTCCAAGAGCTTTGGAGGCGATACCTTATTTTGGAGCGAAAGGAGTAGAGAGATATGGGCTTGAGATTCTGGGTATTATCCGCAAGTATATGGCGGAGAATCAATTGGAGAGGCCGGAGATAACGGATATGTTAATCTCCTCCGGTAATGGCGATGATACGGTAAGGCAACGAAAGACGAAGCTGCAGAAAGAGGCAGAGAAACAGGAGAAAGAGGCGGAGAAGGAGAAAAAGAAGGAGGCGAAGAAAGATACGAAGTTGGTTAGCTATGAAATGTTCCGTCAGGGAATGAATATAGATGAAATAGCCAAGGCTCGTGAGTTGGTATCCGGAACCATTGCCGGACATCTGGAGCATTATGTCCGTTCGGGAAAGATCAAAGTAGAGCAGGTGGTGAAAGCTGAAAATATAGCGAAGATTCGCAAGTATTTGGATGAACATGAATACATGGGAATATTCGCTATAAAGGTAGCATTAGGAGACGCTGTCTCCTATGCTGATATCAAGTTTGTATTGGCTGTTTCCGGGCATTAATAAATAAGGTTATTATTCCCGGACAGGGTTAAAGATTACAGAAGAAAGAAACGAAAACGGGAACGCTGATGTCAATCAGAATGCCGTGCAGGATGGCGATGGGAATCATTTCTTTTCCTGAATATCTGGTAATGGAAGGCAGCAGTACGTCCATCGAGTTGACTCCTGCTGCTGAAATAGGAGCGAGTTTCCCGAAGTACTTCTTGATGATCGGAGTACCAAGAAGTGCCATCATCTCACGGAAAATATTAGTTAGTAGGGCAATGGTTCCCAGTTCCGTAGCCAGTTGCAGTCCGATGGAGGGTTCTTTGAACTGGGTGATAAGGATGGAAGAGAGTGAATAGTAGGCAAATCCACTTCCCACTGCCATACAGTCGAACACGCTCCATTGACGCAATAGCAAACTTGCCAGGGCGGAGAATAACAGCGTACCGATAATTGTTCCCAATGGAATCAGCAACATTTTAGGGTGCAAATGTGAAACAATGGCTTTCAGGTTCTTATTGGAACCGATGCTGATTCCTACTTGTAGCATTAATGCATAAAGTATGTACATGGAAACTGTGTGCGTATCAAACTCGAACTTATTGAAAGCTCCCATGATACAGCCTACACAAAAGAATACTATAACGATCAGACTTCCTTTCATTGTTCGCCTCCTTTCCTGAAAAATAATTGTAGTACCAAACGGGCAGCAATCAGGCTTCCCAATACACCGGACACGGCAAGAACAATGGCTTGCCATCCGAACTTACCAAGATTGTTCACAATCAGGCTATTAGAACCGATAGATACACCGAGAATAAAGAGCAACAGGAATATTGTAAGAGAAATTGTCTTTTCTGTCTTCTGTAGAATACTCCAGTTACGCAATACATAGCCGATGCCGATTCCTAAAAACATGGTAGATATAATAGAGAACATAATTGTATATATTTTGGGTTAGGTTAAACTGATGATTGACAACACACAAAAGAATTTTCAAAGAAGATGTTACATCTGCTTGAAAATCAGAAAGGAATACTGCTGTGACTAACAAAACAAGTCAGCAGGTAGTTCCTGTAAAGAAATAGTTGGGAAATTTAGATGAATCCACTGAACCAATGCACATGCACGCAACAGGACTTACAGAAAATTGGTATTCCTGCAAGAAAAAGAGTAGCGTTATGTAATTGTAATGTTTGATTCATCATTGGTCTTTTTTGAATTTGGTGCAAAGATAGTTATTTATTGCATATTTTCAAAATAAATATGCAATAAATGAAGAGAAAGGAATATCTGGAACGAGATAGATGGTTGTAAAAAGTTGGTTATGTGCTCTTTCCCTTATAAATTATTCCAGTTCGCAAGAATCTCTTTTAACTTTTGGGGTCTGTATCCGAGCATTGTCCGGGCTTTATCAATACTCATCCCACTGAAGCGGGGACGGGGAGTGCTTTCATTCATTTCTTCTGTGGTGGCAGGATGGATAAGAGAACGGTCGAGTTTCATACAATCTGCTACCTGGTAGGCAATCTCCGCAATGGTCATACATTCATCGCCACAGATGTGGAAGATGCCATTCGTCGTATGTTCTATTAAACGTAGCACTCCATCCGAAACATCTCCAACATAGGTTGGTGTCCGCCATTGATCGGATACGACACATATTTCTTGTCCGGCTTTCAAACGGTTCATTACCAGCTGCACAATATTACCGTGTTGTCCCGGCAGTGCCTTGCCATAAACGATTTCTACACGGACAATGGCATAACTGCTGCAAGTTTCTGCCACTCTCTCTTCTCCTTTCCATTTGGTATATCCGTAGTAGTTGACCGGAGCCGGGAGATCTTCTTCTGTATATAACAGCCCGGCAGCTTCGTTTATCTTTCCATCAAAAACAAAGTCCGTGGATAAATGAATGAAACGGCTTTTGTATTCTTCGCATAAATCGGCTAGTTGGCCCACTGCGGTAACATTGGTAAGATAGGCTTCTTCGTGATGCGTTTCGCAATAGTCCGGCACGGACAGGGCGGAGCAATTAATGACTACATCGGGTTGAACCTTTTTGAAGAGATGCTTAACGTCTGCTTCATTCCGGATATCTGTTTCGATGAAACGATAATCCTCCGCGTTATTGGGAAGAATATCCGGATGAAGGGAGCAGCCCGTCACCTTATAGTGTTTACAAGCAGACAAATCGTTTAAAATCTGGCGTCCGGTGAATCCGTTGGCACCGATAATTAATATCTTCTTCATTAGGTTCTATATATAGATGTTATAGATTATTTCTACAAAAATAAAAAATAATATCAACTACGCAAATAGATTTCGTACTTCCCTTCTTACTTTGCTCCCGATAACGAGATTTATATGAATTGATAAAAGAAAAAATGTATGGAAAAAGTAATTATGGGAACACGTTTACCCGCTAAACTTTGGTTGGATGAAGTAGAGGATTCTTGTATGTCACAGATTATGGATTTGACTTCACTGCCTTTTGCATTTAAACATATTGCCATCATGCCTGATGCGCATGCGGGAAAAGGAATGCCTATTGGCGGTGTGTTGGCTACCAATGGCGTGATTGTTCCCAATGCTGTGGGAGTGGATATCGGTTGTGGTATGTGTGCGATTAAAACGAATCTAAAAGCGGAAGATTTTAGTTATACGGATTTGACTTCCATTATGTCGAAGATTCGTGCAGTTGTTCCTTTGGGATTCGATCATCAGAATAAAAAGCAGGATCAGGAATTGCTTCCGCAAGGATTCGACTTTGAAGAGATGCCTGTTTTGAAGAATCAGTACGAGGCTTGTTTGAAGCAGATAGGAACCTTGGGAGGAGGAAATCACTTTATAGAGATTCAGAAAGATACAGAGACATCTGACGTTTGGGTGATGATTCACTCCGGAAGCCGTAACATTGGTTTGAAGGTTGCCAATCACTATAATAAGATTGCACAGTATTGGAATGAGAAATGGTATTCTGCAATGGTACCGGGACTGGCTTACCTGCCAATGGAGACACAGATGGCAAAGGATTATTTCCGTGAAATGAATTATTGTGTGGCTTTTGCCTTTGCCAACCGTCAGTTGATGATGAACCGTATCTGTGAATCTATTCAGGCGGTGAAACCTGAAACGGACTTTGAACCTATGATTAATATTGCCCATAACTATGCCGCTTGGGAGAATCACTTCGATCAGGATGTGATTGTACACCGAAAAGGTGCTACGCGTGCCTATGAGGGTGAGATTGGTATTATCCCCGGATCTATGGGTACTAAATCCTATATTGTTGAGGGATTGGGTAATCCGGAGAGTTTCAAAAGCTGTTCGCATGGTGCAGGTCGATTAATGGGAAGAAAGGATGCCTGTCGCCGTTTGTCACTGGATGAAGAGAAGGAGAGAATGGATCAGCAAGGTATTATTCACGGACTTCGTTCGCAGAACGAACTGGATGAAGCACCGGGAGCTTATAAAGATATTGCACAAGTGATAGCGAATGAGCGGGACTTGGTGAAACCGTTGGTGGAGCTGGCTCCAATGGCGGTGATTAAGGGATAATGATTGTTATGACTATGGAAAGAGGAATAATAAATCATAGTAAGAATAAGGAGAAAGCCATCTATTTAATCAGTTCTTCACTGATAATAGTGGCTTTCTCTTATTTGATTAGATCTAATATTATTAGATTCTCTATTATTAAATCTTGTATGATTCCATTTATTAGCTTCTACATTATTTCATCAACCAATGTTTCTTTAGCCATTCACGTACAGGTATATCATATAGCTTGAGGCTGCCATAAGCTAAACCGACGGAGAGAATGAAAATAGAAACACTAAGGCAGATAACCGTACCGAGTGGAGCATCCGGGTGATTGTTTGCCCAAGCAATCTGCATGTAAACCAGAGGGAAATGTGTGATATAGAGAGGATATGAGATTTCTCCGAGGAAGGTGCAAACAGCCACGGATTTTTTTCCTTTTATATCACTGCCTGCTCCTATAGCTACAATCAGCGGACATATAATAAGTATGCAAAAAGCTTCATAAGCTCCATTCATCCACATATTTTCCATACCTCCGATACGGGGCATTGCCAGCATTACAATAATAAGAACTGAACACCACCAGAATCCTCTTTTTATTTTGATGAGTTTATTGATCCGGGATAGTAACAATCCCATGAAAAATGGATAAAGTAGTCGGGTCATTCCTATGTATATTTGGTCGGGCGTGATACTCCAGCCTCCTATAACCGTATAAGCTGCGCTTCTGTTGGCGGAAAATAGATTGAATACGTCCAAATTCATGGTTAAGTCGATGGTTAGAAAGCAGTTCCTATTACAAAAATGCAAAGTAGTGTTTTTGAAAAGTGGCGGATAAATAATGCATAAAGGATATTAGCGATATATTCCAGCGTCAATGACCAGGTAGGTCCATTCAATGAATTTGTTTCCGACCATCCACGAATATCCCACGAAGTAAGTGCCGGAAGCATCGTACAGCCTAACAGGAAAAGTAGGAGCATTTTCCACCAGGGTGTTTCACTAATAAGAGGGAAAGCCGAACAGTCACCAAAATAGAAAAGCAAAGCTCCGATCAATGTACCCATAATTACCATCGGATGAAGACGTACAAGTCGGCGTTTGAAGAAATCTTTCAAGGTCATTCGATTCCAGCGGTCGTCATAAGCATAACCGATAACAAATCCGGAGAGAACAAAGAAGAAATCGACAGCCAAATAGCCATGATTTAATATTTGATGCATAGGATCGTGAGAATAAGTTTCAAAAAGATGATAAGCCACTACCATCATTGAAGCTACTCCACGTAAGCCATCCAGAATTTCATATCGCGGTTTGGATGCTAGATAATCATTGTGTTGCATAAAAGATAAAATGTTTTTTGTGGTGTTAAATAGTTCATTTTAAAGACGGGGCAAAATTACGTTGCAATCTTGTATGATGTTTGTTTTATCGTTTATTAGAATTGTCTTATATTTGCATATAAAGAGAAGAAATGGAGAGACTTACTCTTTATTTTAAAATATAGTCCAATGTCGCAGACTGAAAAACAATCGTGTACTTTCGATCATGTTCATCTTGCTCCTAATGAACAGATAGGGATGCATCAGCAATCTACTTGGGAATTATCTTATGTAATAACCGGTGCCGGAATGCGGATGATAGGAGATATGACAGAGCCTTTTACCAGTGGTGAAGTGATACTTATACCACCGGGAATACCGCATTGCTGGTCTTTTGACGATACAGTTACCGATGCCGAAGGTAAAATCGAAAATATAACTCTGCTACTTGAGACTACTTTTCTGGATCATTGTGCTTTTCTGTTTCAGGAGTTGCGTGACTATACAGATCGTTTTAAGAGGAATACAGATGCTGTGAAGTTCACAAAAGAAAAATCCAGTGCGCTGATTGCCATTCTAAAAGAAATGTGTCGGCAGAATGCTGCTGAACGTGTCGCATCTCTTATCAGGTTAATTCTCCTGATTGGAGAGAGTGGGGGCGTACAGATTGTTGGCAAGTATCAGAAAGTTGATAAAGAGAAAAAACGGATAGAGCAGATTCAAACATACGTTATTTGTAATGCAAAGCGGAATATAACTCTTGATGATGTGGCTCGACATGTAGGAATGAGTCGGGCTTCTTTTTGTGTTTTCTTCAAGAAGGCTACCGGGAAGACGTTTGTTACCTATTTGAATGAATATCGAATAAAATTGGCATGCCAACTTCTGGAGCAAAAAAAGAAGATGTCTGTTTCGGAGATCTGTTATGCTGTCGGATTTAATGATGTACCGTACTTTAATCGTGTATTTAAGCGCTATAATGGGATTACTCCGAGTGAATATGAATAGGAACGATATGGAATATCTGGCGTATGGACATAAAAAAAGGAGCAACGCCTTGCTCCAACCTTTGTTAACCTTAAATCTAATACTATGAAAAACACAGTGCAAAGATACGCACTTCTGGTAACTTTGCAAATAATCCAAGAAAAAAAGCATGTTTTATAACATTGATTAAGAATTTGTTTTCTCGATTCAATTTTTATTAAGAGATTTGACAGACCACATGCAGAGAATTAACTCTCTACCACCGTATGCTTCTTAGAGTAGATTTAATGAGTGGCGATATACCACGCTGTTTCGTTCTTTTTTGAAGCACCCGGATTAGTGCTTGGGTCGGAAATCGTGATTCCGGAGAAAGTATTGATATCAATTCTTTCTCCGTAGTAGGAGGAAGAGATTGCTGTAAAATACTGTTTGGTATTCCTTTTGAAGGGCACAGTGCGTTTCAACTGTTCGTTGAATTGCTCTAATAGATCCGGATCGGAACACAGTTTGGAAACGTAATCCCCGTAATCAAAGAATATGGTAGGCATATATCCGTCTAATCTTTGTAATTCACCTGTTAACTCTTTGTTAAACGTATAACGCTGATTTATTTCTTTCATAATAGCTGCCAGATTATCCAATTCCGAGCAATCAGTAACACCGATAGTTCCGCAGGGAGTCACATAATTTGAATAAAAAGAATAGAAACCGTCACAGACCTTTTCGTAATCTATATTTCCGATTAAGTATTGGCCTATCTTGTCGTATGGCATCCCATAGGCCATTATTTCACTTGTAGAAGCTATCAAGTGGCTTGTTACGTTTTTAAGGTCATAGGCAACCTCTACCGTAGATATATAGCAGTCATCGAAAAGTATATATTCCATCTTTAGGCCCGCGTTCGAAATGCCTCCGGCAAGCGTAGTAATATCAGTTTGATATTTCGTTTGTGTTCCTCCAAAAAAACGTGTCATCGGTGCATGTTCGTACTCCCAGTGCTTTTTACTAATCTGCAAGCTGTTACGTGAAGCTGCTCTCGATACAGGTATCCATCCCATCCCGTGACATCCGATAATCATTGCATATCGTTTGGCGGGAGCATAGGTTTGTACATCGTTCAAAATAGAAGTGATGCCCTCTGCGGTTGTATAGGTAGGATCCGGATAATCGTAGTTTTTTAAAGTCTTCTGTACACCTTTGCCATTCTCATAGACAAGTTCGGAGAGAGTGGCTTTGGTGGCCGATGTACATATAAATACGATCACCCGTTCGTTCTTCAATATATTGTTTCCGATGATACTTTTCAAATCGGCAATGTTCTGATAGAAAAAAGAAGTGAGGTTGTTCGACCAGGGTAGATACATGAACACCGTCTGTTCATTGTTCGAACGAACAACAGGATCAGTTGGATCGGGATCTGTCGGATCAGTGGTTGAGTCGTCCGTTTGCCTTGTAGTTGGAGAGGTAGCAACAGGATCCTCTTTCTCACATGAAATCATGCCAAAAGAAAGCAATAATACAAAGAGGATTGATTTCATCAGACGATAATATGGTTGCATTGTTTCCATTATTCTACAAGGATTAAATTATCTTTTTATATATAACGTAAAAAGAGAACCTTTTGATCTGTCTTATCGAGACATAATTGACATCTCTCTTTTTGCAAAGTTATTGAAAAATAGCGTAATTCCTATACTATCGTGAATAAGAAAAAGAGGAGAGCTTACGTATAGACATAAAAAAAGGAGCAACGCCTTGCTCCAACCTTTGTTAACCTTAAATCTAATACTATGAAAAACACATTACAAAGGTACATACTTTTGGCAACTTAGCAAATAATCCAAGGAAAAAAGTATGTTTCATAACATAGATTAAGAATTTGATATTCCAATTCAAATTTTATTAAGACTTTTTGGTTGCTTTATCTTCCTCTAATCCCTTTGACATATACTTTCAATTAGGCATCCGGAAATCATTCGGAGAACAACCTGTGATTTTCTTAAATAACCGGCTGAAATACTGTGGATTCTGAAAACCCAGCTCTTGCGTTATCTGATTGATTGTTTTATCAGTATTCACCAACCAATCTTTGGCAATCTCAAAGCGTTTGAATTCAATATACTCTTTAAATGATTTCCCCGTTTCATACTTCAGTAAGTCGTTGAAATATTCAGGAGACAAATGAAGCAGGTTTGCACAATACTTATGTGAAAGTATATCGACAGTCGATACCTGTTTCATTTCGAAATGGTTATTTATGATTTTATCGAATTGTTTGATAATCGTTTTATTCGCTTCATTACGTGTAATGAATTGGCGTTCGTAGAAACGGACGCAGTAATCCAGCAATAGTTCTATATACTTGGAAACTATCTTCTTGCTATGGCGGTCAATGCAACGTTCGAGTTCCTGGTTTATTTTATCCATAAACTCCAGAATGATTTGCTTCTCGCGCAAAGATATATGTAATGCTTCTTCAGGCAGATAAGAGAAGAAAGTATAGTTATGTATATTAAGTCCGAGCGGAGTGCCACAAATCAGATCGGGATGAAAAGCCAATATCCATCCTTTGGAGGGAAAATTCCTACTGTTTTCCTTCATATTGATAGACTCTCCGGGACTAAGGCAGAGCAAAGTACCATCCGAAAAATCATAATACTGGTGACCATACATATACGCTTCACATTTACACTCACTCAATAGAATCGTATAAAAGTCGAACTTGATGCCCGTATGAGCTGACAAGTCAGCCTTTGAGAGATCAATGACACTTACCAGCGGGTGTAGTGTCTTACTCCCCAGGCAACAATTGCATTGATGCACGGTTCCTATTTTGAGTACTTTATCTCCCATGATGTTGAGACTCCTGTATCTAAAATACGTCTAGTTTTTTTGTTTATATTCGTTCGGGGTGCAGCCGACATGCTTTTTAAATAACCGGCTGAAGTGCTGTGGATATTGAAATCCCAGTTCATAAGCTACCTGGCTGACAGTTTGAACGCCTTCCAGTATTCTTTCTTTGGCCAGTTCGATAATCCGGCACTGGATATATTCCTGTGCAGTTTTTCCGGTTTCCTTCTTTATCAGGTCTCCGAAATAATTAGGAGAGAGGCATGCCTTGTCTGCAAAGTATTTCACGGATGGCAGTCCTTCGGTCATTGCCACCTGATTTTGGAAATATTCGTCCAGTAATTGCTCGAATTTAACGACTATATCTTTATTCGCCTGATTGCGTGTAATGAACTGCCGTTCGTAGAAACGCATACAGTAATCCAGTAGCAGTTCGATATTCCGTACGATAAGTTGCTTACTATGCTTATCGATAGTATGCTCCAGTTCGAGCCGGATTTTATGTATGCAATCGGTTACGATTTCTCTTTCCTGATCTGAAAGATGCAATGCTTCATTTACCTCGTAAGAGAAAAAAGTATAGTTTTTGATATTCTGTCCTAATGAAGTTCCACGGATTAAATCGGGGTGGAATAAAACCCCAATCGACTTGGTACGGGGAGCCGTTCGGTTACGGTTGTCTATTCCGCTCACTTGTCCCGGTGCCATGCAGACAACCGTTCCTTCCTGATAATCGTAATTCTTACGTCCGTATGTGAGATCCCCGCATTTGGCATCTTTCAGGAACAGACAATAGAATCCGATGTTCATACGGATATACTCAACCGACTTGGTAGCTTTTGAGAAGTCGATTACATTAACTAAAGGGTGCAATGTCTCCAGTCCAAACAACTGGTCATACTGATCGACGGTTTCAATTTTTGTTATTTCATCCATATGCTTTGTTATTAATCTGATACAAAGATAAAACATTTGGAGGTATCTTTTTTATTTCATACCTCAAATCAGTAATAAGGGTACAAGAATCAGTAATCTGTATACTACATAAACTTGCGGGCGGAAAAATAAATAGCAATGATTGCTGGAAGTAAGTCATGGAATTGATATATTTGCTCCGGAGAATATAAAAAAACAGGTTTTATGAAAGCATTATTCATTGGAGGAACGGGTACTATCAGTACAGATGTAGTTGCATTGGCGCAACAGAGAGGGTGGGAGATTACTCTCCTTAACCGCGGCTCAAAAAAAATGCCGGAAGGAATTCACAGTATCATTGCGGATATTAATGATGAAGAAGCTGTGGCAAAAGCCATCGCACTTGAACATTACGATGTGGTTGCGCAATTCATCAGTTATACGGCAGAAGACGTAAAGCGTGATATCCGCCTGTTTCAGAATAAAACGCGGCAATACATCTTTATCAGCAGTGCCTCTGCCTATCAAAAGCCATTGACCGATTATCGCATTACTGAAAGCACTCCTCTGGTCAATCCCTACTGGCAGTATTCCAGAAACAAGATAGAAGCGGAAGAGGTATTGATGTCAGCCTACCGGACAAGTGGTTTTCCGGTGACCATCGTTCGTCCCAGCCATACCTATAACGGAACCAAACCTCCCGTAGCCGTACATGGAGATAAGGGAAACTGGCAGATTCTCAAACGGATTCTTGACGGCAAACCTGTCATTATTCCCGGTGATGGCTCCTCTTTGTGGACACTGACTCACTCCAAAGATTTTGCCAAAGGCTATGTCGGACTGATGGCGAATCCACATGCCATTGGTAACGCTTTTCATATCACTACCGATGAAAGTATGACTTGGAATCAGATTTACCAGACAATCGCCGATGCGTTAGGCAAACCTCTGAACGCATTGCACGTAGCATCCGATTTCCTTGCCAAACATAGCGATCATTATGATTTCAGGGGGGAACTCTTAGGAGATAAAGCAGCTACGGTTGTTTTCGATAATTCGAAGATAAAGCGGCTCGTCCCGGATTTTATATGCCATATCTCCATGGCGGACGGATTGCGGCAAGCTGTACATTATATGCTTTCTCATCCGGAAACTCAAACACCCGACCCGGAATTTGATTCGTGGTGTGACCGTATAGCCAATGCAATCAGTGCGGCAGACAAAGCTTTCTGATTAATAAGTACCTGCCACTAATTAATTGCTATTTTTTAGGCACGGATTACACGGATTAACGCGGTTATTTTTCAGCAATGATAACCCTAAAGACCGTGACATCCGTATAATCCGTGCCTAATTATTATTTAATAAGGAACATTTCTTCCTTGCTGCACCTCAATTCGTATTCCGAAATTACCATTAGCAGATTTCAGTTCAAACGCTCCCCGGAAATTATTCCTTTCCCAAGGCATAGCACTGCGGTTAGGCACCCGCCAGCCATCCTTGTTGTAATCTCCGTAAGTATTGATTCTCATTCCGTTTTTCAGCTTGAAAGATCCCATTTGCATAAACTGTGGAGAAGAAGACAATCCCCAACCATATCCGTATCCAAAACCAGAAAACCCGGAGTAAGAAGACGAAGAAAAAGAGTCGGTGAATCCTTGAGAATAGGTAATATCCGTGTTTAAACGAAAGAGCTGATTATAATCTTTCGTCATATTAGGCATATCTAAATTAAATTTGGGAAGTTCGGGAGTTGCTACGTTCATTAACCCCATATCCAGCAGAAAACCACCAAACTCTTTGATATTGGTAGATGGAGCACGACGAATACTATCGGAAGGAATTTCCGACTGTGCGGATGCAAAACCGACCGATAATATCAGCGAAAGAAATAGAATCAGTTTTTTCATCTTCGTAAAGGTTGATTTACCACAAAGATAGATAATTTCCACCTGACTATCCGCTTCCGTTATGTTTTCTTAGAAAAAAACTGTTGCGCAAATGCGGTACAGGTACAAAGTAAAAACATAAATCCTGTGAACTGTCTTTTATTCATGGCACTTTGCGGTGTTAAAGAGTTTAGTTGACAATCAGTTTATAACCGATTCCCCGTACATTGACAATACGTATCTGTTCATCTTGCGAGAGCTTATGCCGCAATTTGGTAATGAACACATGCAAGCTTCGGGAATTGAAAAAACTGTCATCTCCCCAAAGTTCGAGCAAGACATCCTGCGTGTTGACCACCTGATTCCGGTTCTCGCAAAGCCGTTTCAAGATTTCCGATTCACGGTGAGAGAGTTCCTGTCTCGTTCCTGCGTGTAATAAAGTTTGTGCAACAGGATCAAACAGATAACTCCCTATCTCAAAATGATTGGCAACCTTATTCTCTGTGAAGAGAAAAGCCTTTCCCATCAGTGCTTTGATTCGGATAATCAGTTCTTGTATACCGAAAGGCTTTTTCAGATAATCATTTGCTCCGAGTTCAAAGCCCTCCACCACATCATTGATGGCCGAACGGGCAGTCAGGAATAAGACAGGAGTCTGTTTATCCGTCTGGCGGATGCGACGTACCATTTCAAAGCCATCCATTTTCGGCATCATCACATCGGCTACAAGTACATCCGGATGAAGTTCGAAGAAAAGGCTTAGTCCTTCCTCGCCGTCATTCGCCGTATGAATGATAAAATCATTTTCTTCAAGTGTATCTTTGATAATCATGGCGAGCGTTTGTTCGTCTTCTACCAGTAATACGGTAATTTTGTTTTTACTCATGATTTTATGGGTTTATAAAGTAATGGTAAAAGTGCTTCCTTTGTCCGGTTCACTTTTTACGGTGATAGTCCCTCCATGTTTTTCGACCATGCTCTTTACATAGAACAGTCCTAGTCCGTAACCTTTTATATTATGAAGATTACCCGTCGGAACCCGGTAGAATTTATCAAATATATGCTTTTGTTTATCAAGTGGAATCCCGATTCCCCGGTCGGTAACGCTGATGGTTACTGTCCCCCCAGTCTGTCGGCAGGAAATAGACAATTCGGCTTCCTCCTTCGAGTATTTCACTGCATTATCTATCAGGTTACTGATGATGTTGCTGAAATGCGTACGGTCGGCTGCAATGACAAGCGTTTCCGGTTTAATATCCAATTCGATATGTACAGGCTTGTCCGCTTTTAGCTGGTGCTGCTCCATGAGCGGAGTAATCAGCTCCTTCAGGTTGATTTCCTCCGGATGCAAACGAAACGTTTTGCGACGCTCCATTCCCATGGATAAAATCTGTTCCACCAGCCCGCTAAGCCTTTGCAACTGCTCCTGACTGATGCGTAGATACTGGTCGCGCTTGCTTTTCTCTTCCGCCTGGTTAAAGTTCAGTAATGCGTCATTAGCCGCATAGGCTACAGCAATGGGAGTCTTTAATTCGTGCGTGATATTATTGGTAAAATCACTTTTCATTTCATCCAGCGTTTTCTGTTTCAGGAGCGTCCGGATAAGGAACCAGAAAGAGAATCCGAGAATCAGAAGAATTACAAATGAAGTGACCAGAATACCTGTCATCTGCTTTAATACCAATGAATTGATCGGCTCGAACACCAGTTGGTAGCGTTGGCTGTGATGCATATTAAATTCATAGTCATAGCGAATTGCCTTGGGACTGGGAATATAACTGCTATCTCCCGCAATACCTAATGTATCTGTATATACAATGGAAGAATCGGCACTGGTTCCTGTATAAATCAAAAGAGTGTGATGAGGAATAGAAAGATTATGCTCTTTCATCACATGGGTGAGCAAACTGTCATATCGCTGCAGGTTGACATCTATATAAGTGTCCACACCTGAATGAATGCCCTGCTGAATACTCATTAACAACTCCTTTAGCGAATCTTGCTTTTTCAATAATACATCCAGTCCGCTTTCGCTACTTGCAACAGCTTTGGAATCTTCAGAAGCATTGCCAACGGTTTTTACCGTGTCTGTGGTAGTTTCTGTCCGGGAATGTATCGTATCCTGACGGCTACTATCCGTATAAGAAATCGTTTGTTGGGTCACTAATGAATTGCCGTCCGCATCATATCCGGCCGATACCGTTAGCGAACCGTGTTCCACATTATCTTTTTGCAAATCATTAACCCGGAGCACGACCTCGTTGAAGTCACTCGTCCGCATTGCATCTCTGATATTGCTCTCCATTTCCAATTTCATCGACCGGTAAAGCCCTGTCAACCAATAAGCTTGATAAACAAAAATTCCGATTAGCGAGCAGATAACCAGTATGACGATATGTTTTAGCGGTAATTTCATACTGACAAAGATAATAGGAAACTATTCTTATTCTTCTCTTTGATAAGACTAAATAACACTAGATAAGCCAGTGATAACGCAAATATCCATTTTTTCTACCGTATTTTGTCGTATTCTAAAAATAAAGACGAAATGAAACGGATTAATTTACTATTTATGTCTCTTTTTTGCGTGTGGATATCTGCTACAGCACAAATCGGGCAACAGTCACAGGAACCTGTCGACAGTATCAAGAATATAGGTTATATGGATAGCTTGTTTCAGGAATTGCCCGAAGTAATGATTACGGGTGAACGCCCGATAGTGAAAGCCGAACAAGGCAAACTTGTGTATGACGTACCGAGGCTGGTAGGTAACCTGCCTGTGGATAATGCCTATGATGTTGTGAAAAATCTTCCGGGTATAGTAAATATGAATAATAGTCTGATGTTGGGAGGACAGGAAGTTACCGTTGTCATCAACGGAAAAGTTACCACACTGTCCGCCGAGCAATTAGACGCTTTATTAAAATCAATCCCTGTCAGCCGGATCGAGAAGGCGGAGGTGATGTATTCCGCTCCGGCACGCTATCAGGTACGCGGACCGATGATTAACCTGATATTAGCACCCGGCACAGGACAGGCATCTTCCCTTCAAGGAGAACTTTATACAGCTTTGAATCAACATCACTACGAATCTTTGGCAGAACGTGGAAGTCTTCTGTACTCCGGACGTAAATTCTCTGTAGATCTTCTTTACTCTTACTCTTATGATCGCGACCGAAGGATTACGGAGAAAGAAGCACTTCACACGTTGGCCGATGGTTCGGTGCATCAGATGGATATGGATGAAATCATGACTTCCCGTACCAACACTCATCAGATGCGCCTCGGAATGGACTACTCTTTCGCTGAAAATCATCTGTTAAGCTTGGTCTATACAACAGCCTTTACCGATTCCAAGCATTATTCCATAGCTACCGGTGCACAGAATTCCGTTACCGATTCACAGGGAGACAGCCAGCTCCATAATGCAAAATTAGATTATCAAACCCCTTTCGGACTGAAAGCAGGCGTAGCATTTACATCCTATCATTCTCCCGGTAGCGAACTATTACATAGCACGATGGGAGCAGAGACGATGAACTTCCTAAGCCGGGATAAGCAGCAAATCAATCAATGGCGTTTCTATGCCGGACAAGAACATACTTTGGGCAAAGGCTGGGGATTGAATTATGGCATAACCTATACGACCGCTTTAGACCATAGTTATCAAAGGTATTATGACCCGGAAACAGACAACCTGTTACCGGATAATAACATGACCTCCCGCCGTCGCGAGCAAACCCTGAATGTGTATGCCGGACTAAGTAAAAGCTTCGGTGAAAAACTCTCGGCCGATGTTTCTCTGGCAGCGGAGCAATATCATACAAATATCTGGAATGAATGGAGCCTGTACCCGGTAGCTAATCTAACTTATATACCCGCTGCCGGACATGTCCTCCAGCTCTCATTGAGTAGTGACAAGGAATATCCCGAATACTGGAGCGTACAGAATGCAATCTCTTACATGGGAGCATATTCTGAAATTCAAGGAAATCCTTATCTCAAACCTGCCACGAATTATGAAACCAGCCTTAATTATATATTAAAAGGCAAGTATGTTTTTACCGCCTTTTATAGCTATACAAAAGACAATCAAATGCAAACCCTCTACCAATCACCGGAACGCTTGGTAGAGATTTACAAATTCTTCAATTTTGATTTTTCATCACAGGCCGGATTGGTAATGACAGTTCCCTTTAAGGTGAAAAAATGGCTGGACTCCCGTTTCACCGCTATCGGTTTTCGTTATCGCCAGAAAGACAGTGATTTCTGGGATATCCCGTTTGACCGCAAACTATATACATTCGTCTTGACGATGAACAACACATTCACCCTTTCCACCAAACCCGACTTAAAGTTTACCTTGACCGGATTTTATCAAAATAAAGCCATACAGGGAATTTTCGATCTTCCCCGTTCGGGAAATCTGGATGCAGCGCTTCGTTACACCTTTGCAAAAGGAAAAGCACAATTGACGTTGAAGTGTGACGACCTGTTCAATACCTCCACCATTTCGACACAAGTCCGTTACGGATTGCAGAATGTGAAAAACCACTATATGCGGACCACCCGTACATTCGGCATTTCGTTTAACTATAAATTCGGAGGGTACAAAGAGAAGAAGCGGGAAGAGGTCGATACTTCCCGCTTTAAATAAGTGGTGATTTTATGCCTTCCATGCTTTGGCATATTCTTCCAAGACGCACTTGATACTTTGTCCGATTTTCACATAATCGGCTTCATTCAAGTTAGCTAGTGACACACGCACACTCCATTTCGGTCCGGCAAATCCACCACCATTCAACAGAACGAGTGAAGTTTCGTTTGCCAGGCGGAAAACCACGTCCAATGGATTGTAGGTCTTTTGCAGATAAGCAACGAAGTCATCCCCATAGAATTTCTTCGCCCATACCAGCATATCGATCTCCGAATAATATCCGGCACGTAACGGATCTTCCACCAGTGTGAAACCTGTGTTATCCCACAACGCATGCAGACGACGATGAATAATTTCCTGCATCTTTTTCTTATAACTGTCTTCTTTATCCAGAAGCGAGAAAATGGCAAACAAACTCATCTGCATTTGTTGAGGTAGAGAAAGTCCTGCAGTATGATTCAATGCAATCTGCCGGCTGTCAGCCACCATACGGTCGATAAACTTCATCTTTTCCGGTTGTAGGCTAAGACTGGAATAACGTTTGTTCAATATTGATTTCTGCTCCTCCGACAGGCGGGCAATCATTTTGTCGTAGATGTTGTCCTCGTGTAGAGCGATCACTGCGGTTCTCCATCCCGTAGCTCCAAAATATTTGGAGAACGAATAAACGCAAAGCGTATTATGCGGCAATTCTGCCATTAATGAACGGAAATGAGGAATAAATGTCCCGTACACATCATCCGTGATAATCATCAGGTTCGGATTATCATTCTTCACAATGTTGATGATACGTTCGGTAGTCTCTTTGCTAAGCGCATAACTGGGCGGATTACTCGGATTGGTGATAAATAATGCTTTGATCCGCGGATCTTTCAGCTTGTCTATATCTTCATCCTTATACTGCCAGGTATGTAAACCGTCAGGAGTCATCTGGTCAGCAGAAATTTCGGTCACGTCGAACTGATAGCGTCGCAGTTCCGGGATTTCTATATAAGGAGTGAACACTGGAATCATTAAAGCAATGGCATCCCCCTGGTTCAACAGGAAATTCTCCTGCAATGAATCGAACAGATAACACATGGCTGCCGTACCTCCTTCGGTTGCAAAAAGGTCAAAAGTTCCTTTTGGCGGACGGCGGTCACACATCTCTTGTGCCAGGTAATCCTGTACGATTAACTCCGTAAAATGTAAAATACGGTCGGGCACAGGATACTGGTCGCCAATCACCGATTCCGCCCATTCATGAATAAGCGTATCCGGATCGGCGGCATGTTCCATCAGCATATAATTGTAGCCCTCTTTCAACAGGTTAGCACCGGGAGCTTTCTCGTTTTCTTTCAGGAAAGCCTCGAAACGGGCGGCAATTCCCGCCTTTTGCGGAATGCCTGCTATTCCTTCTTCCAGTGAAAACGCATGGCGACATTCGCAAAGGCCGAATTGCCCCAGCAGAAAAAAGGCTTCACGTGGCTCGGTAGCAATCCAGTTCGGGTTACCTCTTCCGGCATTCAACATGGTATGTGCTATCTTCTTGATACTTTCATCTGCCATATCGATCAGTTTGTTTTTCAGCTCGAACGGGCTGATCGTTTCCATTTTCTTGGCATAACTTTTGGTAATGGCAGGGTTATTTGTTTTCTTTTCCATAATGATATTTATTTAGTTAGTTTTACATAAGTAGTACGATGACAACTCCCCAGATAATCAGGAGTGTATTGCCGACTGCATACGTCACCGTATATCCCAATGCCGGTGTGTCGCTTTCCACTGCATCCTGAATAGCTCCCAACGCAGCTGTTGTAGTACGTGCTCCTGCCGTACATCCCAATGACAGGGCAGGGTGGAATTTGAACAGGTATCTCGCCATCAGCAATCCAGCGAGGAGAGGGATAGCCGTAGCCAATGCACCGACGATAAACAGGCTGACGCCTACTTCCTTGAATCCGGCAATGAAACTGGGACCTGCAGCGATACCGACCACTGCGATAAACATATTCAGCCCTACATTATTCAATACCCATAAAGAAGGTTCGGGAATACCTCCGAAAGTAGGATGCTTGCTGCGTAGCCAACCGAACAGAAGTCCGGCTATCAATGCGCCTCCACTGGTAGAAAGACTGATAGGAACACCTCCCAGATGAATAGCCAGTGCACCGAAAAGACCACCGAGCAAAATACCCAATCCAACGAAAATCATATCTGTCTGATTGGTAGGCCAGTCAATATAGCCCATTTGTTTGGCAGCACTTTCCACTTCATGTTTAAGACCGGTAAGTTCGAGAATGTCTCCCGAATCTACGATTGTCTTAGGTAATACCGGAACGTTGATTCCGGCACGCTTTATATTCCGGATGCTGACCCCGTGCATAAACTTCTGCGATCTGATTTTGGAAACTGTTTCTCCGGCAAAAGTCCGGTGGGTCACCATTACAGGAAGAGTTTCTGCCGGGAAGTCAAGTAATTGTGCATCGATCACTTCCGGACCTATCCAGTCTTCTTCTCCAATCACAAATTCACGGCGTCCGCTAAGTACCACTTCGTCGTTCTTGTGAAGAATCAGGTTCGGATCTACTTCCTTCACCATTCTTTTTTGACGAATCCGTTCTACAAACAGACGTTTGTCATTCTTGCATAAATAAGCTTCGAGTTCACTGACTTTCTTTCCTTTGCCAAACCATTCGTTGGTGATTTTATAAGCACGGAATACGACCGGACGAAGAGCTGGGGAAAATCCGGGTTCATCAGCTTCCGATGTTCCCATTTGAGCCTCCAGTTCCTTGCAGTCGGCTTTCACCTTATCCAGTCCCCCCAGCATCTTAGGGCCGAGAGAAGCCAGAATCCATGCCGAACCGGCCGTTCCGAAAATATAAGTTACGGCATAAGCTACCGGAATTGCATTGATGAACGTGGCTTTCTGTGCATCGCTGATTCCCAGCTGGTTGATCGTATCGCTTGCCACGCCGATAACGGCGGATATTGTTTGTGAGCCTGCCAACAGTCCGGCAGCTTCTCCTACATGATATCCCATGATTTTGGCCAATATCCACGGGGCTACCAGACTGACAATACACATCAATACGGCAAATCCTACTTGTGGCAGACCGTCTTTCTTCAATCCGCGGAAAAACTGCGGACCCACCTTATAGCCAACGGCAAATAAGAAAAGCAGAAAGAACACGGCTTTCATCGGACCATCTACAGTGATATTCAGTTGTCCGACCAATACTCCTACCAGAAGAACGCTGGTGACTGTCCCCAAGGAAAATTTTCCTATTTTGAGTCTGCCGAGCCAGAATCCGGCAAAAAGCGTAAGGAAAATAGCAAGTTCAGGATGTACCCTTAGTTGATTAATAATCCATTCCATAATTAAGTTGTTGTTTAGGTTATGCTATCTACAACAGTTGTTGTGTGGAAAGAGTTTATAGTGTTTATGATAAATAGAGATATAAATATCCGATAGACTTTAAATTTCTCTATTTCGCTTTTTTGTTATACTTTTGTTCATTCAAAAATAAAACTAATCATATTCTGTATGAAATCAGACATAGAAATTGCTCGCAGCATTGAGCTGAAGAAGATTAAGCAAGTTGCCGAAGGTATCGGAATCCCTCGCGAGGAAGTGGAGAATTATGGCCGCTACATTGCAAAGATCCCCGAACAACTGATTGATGAAGAGAAAGTGAAGAAAAGCAATCTTATTCTGGTAACTGCTATCACAGCAACCAAAGCGGGCATCGGCAAAACTACAGTATCTATCGGTCTCGCTTTGGGACTGAATAAAATTGGAAAAAATGCGATTGTCGCTCTTCGCGAGCCGTCTCTCGGTCCGTGTTTCGGGATGAAGGGGGGAGCAGCCGGTGGAGGATATGCACAAGTGCTTCCGATGGACAAGATTAACCTCCATTTCACTGGTGACTTTCATGCCATCACCTCTGCTCATAACATGATTGCCGCCTTGCTCGACAATTATCTCTACCAGAATCAGTCAAAAGGTTTCGGACTGAAAGAAATCCTTTGGCGGAGAGTGCTCGATGTGAACGACCGTTCATTGCGTAGCATCGTTGTCGGCCTCGGACCTAAATCCAACGGGATTACCCAGGAGTCCGGTTTCGATATCACTCCTGCTTCGGAAATCATGGCAATTCTTTGCCTTTCTAAAGATGTGAGTGATCTGCGTCGCCGTATTGAAAATATCCTGTTGGGCTTCACGTATGACGACCAACCTTTCACAGTGAAAGATTTGGGAGTGGCAGGAGCCATTACCGTGTTATTGAAAGATGCGATTCATCCTAATTTAGTGCAGACTACCGAAGGAACCGCTGCTTTTGTACATGGTGGTCCGTTTGCCAATATTGCCCATGGCTGTAACTCTATCCTTGCCACCAAATTGGCCATGTCTTTCGGTGATTATGTAATCACGGAAGCCGGGTTCGGTGCTGATCTCGGTGCGGAGAAGTTCTACAATATCAAATGTCGTAAGAGCGGGCTTCAACCTCGTCTCACGGTGATTGTCGCTACGGCACAAGGATTGAAGATGCATGGAGGCGTCAGTCTCGACCGTATCAAAGAGCCGAATATGGAAGGACTGAAAGAGGGATTGCGTAATCTCGACAAACACGTTCGTAACCTTCGCTCATTCGGTCAGACAATCATTGTAGCTTTCAATAAGTTTGCATCCGATACGGACGAAGAAATGGAATTGTTGCGCGAACATTGCGAACAGTTGGGAGTGGGCTTTGCCATCAACAATGCGTTCAGTGAAGGAGGAGAGGGAGCAGTAGATATGGCTCGCCTGGTGGTAGATACCATAGAGAACAATCCGTCGGAATCCTTACGCTACACTTATAAAGAAGAAGATAGCATACAGCAGAAGATCGAAAAGGTAGCTACTAATATTTACGGAGCCAGCGTTATTACCTATAGCAGTATCGCCCGCAGTCGTATCAAACTGATTGAGAAAATGGGAATCACTCATTATCCGGTTTGTATTGCTAAAACACAATATTCATTCTCTGCCGATCCGAAGATTTATGGTGCGGTAAACAACTTCGAGTTCCATATTAAAGATATTGTTATCAATAACGGAGCTGAAATGATTGTAGCCATTGCCGGAGAAATTCTTCGTATGCCGGGATTACCCAAGGAACCGCAAGCATTATACATCGATATTGTGGATGGAGAAATAGAAGGATTGAGTTAATATATCCTCAAGAAAAAAATATTCCGGTATGATGTGTCGGTAAAATAAATCCCCGTCTTTCCCTATAAAATAAAATGTGGAAAGACGGGGATGGCTGTATATAGAGTCCAGTGCGCTTCTATTTTCTCTTCTTGCACACTGTACGGTTGAATTCGTCCTTGTTGTAAGTGATATATAACATCATATATTTCTTTTATAGTAAGAAAAACGAAATTCCGGACAGATGGTTCGGATAGGATTGTTAATAAATAAAAAAGTCTGCTCCTTTTACGAGGAGCAGACCTTAAATGGGAAATAAAGCTGCCAGTTTGTAGCTATTAGCTTTGAAATTGTTTTTTAATAAGCAAAAAGAGGATATTTCTTCATTGTCTCATTGACACGTGCACGTACTTTTGCAATAACTTCTTCATTTTCTACGTTAGACAATACAGTCTCGATCATTTCGGCAATTTCGAGCATCAAGTCTTCTTTTGCACCACGGGTAGTGATAGCAGGAGTACCCAAACGGATACCGGAAGTCTGGAAAGCCGAACGGCTGTCGAACGGAACCATGTTTTTGTTAACGGTAATATCAGCAGAAACCAATGCTTTTTCTGCCACTTTACCTGTCAGTTCAGGATATTTGCTACGCAGGTCGACCAACATAGAGTGGTTGTCTGTACCACCGGAAACGATAGTAAAGCCACGGTCGATCAAAGCCTGTGCAAGTACAGCAGCGTTCTTTTGTACTTGTTTAGCATATTCCTTAAATTCAGGTTGCAGGATTTCACCGAAAGCAACTGCTTTAGCAGCAATTACATGTTCCAACGGTCCACCTTGAACCCCTGGGAATACGGCAGAATCCAGTAATTGAGACATCATCTTGATCTCACCTTTCGGAGTGGTCTTACCCCACGGATTGGGGAAATCCTTACCCATCATGATGACACCACCACGAGGTCCGCGAAGTGTTTTATGTGTAGTAGAAGTGACGATATGTGCATATTTAACCGGATTTTCGAGCACTCCGGCAGCGATCAGACCGGCAGGGTGAGCCATGTCGATCATCAGGATAGCGCCTACTTTGTCAGCGATTTCACGCATACGTTTGTAATCCCATTCACGGGAGTATGCAGAACCACCACCGATAATCATTTTCGGTTTCTCACGCAGAGCGACTTCTTCCATCTGGTCGTAGTCAACGCGTCCGGTTTCCTGATTCAGGTTATATTCGCAAGGAGTATAGATGATACCGGAGGTGTTTACCAGTGAACCATGAGAAAGGTGTCCGCCGTGTGCAAGATTTAATCCCATGAATTTGTCGCCCGGATTCAGAACTGCGAGGAAGACAGCGGCATTAGCTTGTGCTCCCGAGTGTGGCTGTACGTTTGCCCATTCAGCGCCAAAAATTTCTTTCAGGCGGTCGATAGCGATTTGTTCGCTTTGGTCTACTACTTCGCAACCTCCGTAGTAACGTTTGCCGGGATAACCTTCTGCGTACTTGTTAGTCAGACAAGAACCCATTGCCTGCATAACCTGGTCACTCACAAAATTTTCTGATGCAATAAGTTCGATTCCTTTCAACTGACGTTGATGCTCTTTTTCGATAATGTCGAAAATGATGTCGTCTCTTTTCATTCTTTTATAAGTAAGATTAAATTTCTAATTCGAGATACCTATTTTAAGCGCACAAAGTTAATGAAATCAAAGGATAATTGACAATTGCCTCCTGACAATTGACAATCTTTAAACATTCAACCCTTTGAACCGCCACTCTTTATTTTTCAATTCTCAATTTTCAACTCTCAATTTCTTAAAGAATGAATCCCAGCGAAAAACTTAATGCGCTGTCGCGGCGACGGAAAATAATATTGCTCACCCCCGTACTTCCGTCAGAATTGATGTTGTCGTAAATGATGGACTTGGAGATGTTTCCGAGGCCTTGCTCGTAGCGGAAATCGAAGAAGATACGGGAGATGTTGACGCCTACGCCGATCACTGCACTGACATTGAACGGATACAGCCTTTCATGAATCCCCTTCTGGTCGAAATTCTTAAAAGTGATTTCATTGTGCTTTCCCCATAAATAGCGAAGTTTGGGACCTACGAAGATAGACATTCCATAAGGTCCTTTTTTCACCACATTATAACCATATAATATGGGAAAATCGATACTGTGCAGCACAGATTGCACCGAAGCATAATCAGGTTCGATGGCAGGATGCTGCGAACCGAGCTTATCGAAAGTGATTTCACATTTGCTTACATTATAGGACACTTCCGGCTGAATGAAATGCTTCTTCATATTGATGCGCATAAAGAGGGCGCCGAAATAACCTATCTTATAGTTGTTCTGCACCTCATCGATAGTCACATCCTTAATTTTCAGTTCAGACACCATGAACATGGAAGAGTTGAATCCCGCCTTGATACCGATATTTATTTTTCTTGTATTGGGGCGGTCCACTCTATCTGCATTATAATTCTGACCGACAGCCGTGCAGGCTATGGCTAACAAACCGGGAAGAATGAATTTACGCAGCATATTCATGGCAATATCGCACTTTTTATGATTTCTTCTTTTCTACACTCCAACCGAACTTACCGATTTTCTCTCCCAGATTATAATATCCTCCGTGCACATATACCAGCGGATTGGCTTCTGCCAGTTCCAGCTTTCCGGTTTCCGGATTCAGGTTCCGGTCGTCCGCACGGACATTTACCACGTCAGCGATAAACATATCGTGTGAGCCGAGAGAGATGATTTCTTTCACACGGCATTCAATGCAAAGAGGAGATTCTTCAATCAACGGAGCACTGACCACCGTACACTGTCCGGGTGTCAGCTTCATCTCATCAAATTTATGATAATCACGTCCCGAACGAACTCCGCACCAGTCGGTGGCAAAAGCCATATCTTTCGTTGTCAGGTTGATGACAAACTCCATGTTTCTTTTGATAATGTCATAAGAATGGCGTTCCGGACGTACGGATATATAACACATGGGCGGGTTTGTACAAATCGTACCCGTCCATGCTACTGTGATAATATTATATTCGCTTTCATCTTTTCCGCAGCTCACCAGTACAGCCGGCAGCGGATAAATCATCGTTCCTGGTTTCCAGTCCTGTTTCATACTACTTATATCTTTTTTCACCACAGAGGACACAGAGGACACAGAGTTTTATTTCTTTGAAAAAAAAGTTTTTTTACTCTCTGTACCTCAATATACTCTGTGTCCTCTGTGTCCTCTGTGGTGAATAGGAGTTAGAGGATTGTAATCTCTTCACGTTTCTGCTCTTTCTCGCAATAATGACATTTAACGATGCAATTATCCTTATCTATCACATGAAAGATAGTGGCCATCGGTTCGTTGTTGGTGATACATTTCGGATTGGCACATTTCACGATGCCACGAAGTTCATCCGGCATTTTCACCTCTTTCTTTTCCACTACTTCGTAATCGCGGATGATATTCAGCTTGACGTGTGGGGCAACTACTGAAATACGGTTGATCTCTTCGTCGCAGAAGAATTTATCTGCAATTTTGATGATCCCCTTTTTACTCAGCTTCTTGCTGTCGAGGTTGAATCCGATAGTGATATTGCTGGTCATCTGTTCCACACCGAGCAGTTGCACTACGGTAAAGAGCTTTTCGGATGGGATATGGTCAATCACTGTCCCGTTTTTCAGGGCAGCTACTTGCAATTCTTGTTTATTTTCGCTCATAATAAAATATCGTTTTTAACGTCATCTAATGTGATACCTAATACATCGCAAAGGATTGCTTCGCGGGCATACAGACCGTTTTGTGCCTGTTGGAAATAATATGCTTTCGGGTTGTCATCCACATCGTAAGCAATTTCGTTGACGCGGGGAAGCGGGTGCAGGATACGCAGGTTCGGACGTGTGTTCTCCAGCATTTTGTTACGGAGAATATATACATTCTTCACCCGTTCATATTCCATCAAATCGGTGAAACGTTCGCGTTGCACACGGGTCATATACAGAATATCAGCATCAGCGATAATCTCTTCGTTAAATTCCGTATGTTCAACGTATTTTATTTGGTGAGTTTTACAGTAAAGTTTGTATTCCTCCGGCATTTTCAGCTCTTCGGGAGCGATGAAATGGAAAGTCGGATTAAAGTGTCGCATCGCCATCAGCAATGAATGTACGGTGCGACCGTATTTCAAGTCACCCACCAGGAAAATGTTCAGATTTTCCAGCGTACCTTGTGTCTTGTAGATAGAGTAGAGGTCGAGCATCGTTTGCGACGGGTGCTGGTTGGCTCCGTCACCTGCGTTGACAATAGGCACCGGGGCTACTTCGCTGGCATACCGTGCAGCTCCTTCGAGATGATGTCGCATGACGATAATATCTGCATAGTTGCTCACCATCATGATCGTGTCTTTAAGTGTTTCCCCTTTGGCAGAGCTGGTAGCTTTGGGGTCAGAGAATCCGATTACTCGTGCACCGAGACGGTTGGCAGCTGTTTCAAAACTCAAGCGGGTACGGGTGGAAGGTTCAAAGAACAGGGTTGCTACAACCTTTCCTTGTAATAACCGGCGATTGGGGTTCATTTCAAACTGCTTCGCCATTTCGAGCATGTAGAGGATTTTTTCTTTAGAATGTTCGGCAATGGTTACTAAACTTCTGTTTTCCATTTTGTTATCTTTTATGTGGATAGAACTTGTTTTACCGGAGCGTAAAGGTACGAAGAATTTGTGAAAAGCACAGATTTTTCGTACCTTTTTTATCAGCTTTTAATCAGTCGGTTTATTTCCGTCCGCCGGCTAACGCTGCAATGATATATTTCCCCGGTGCTCCGATTTTGCTCCAGGTCGTATTGGAGAGCAGTTTCCACACCTGGGTGCCTTTCCTGCCATAGTCCGATAACCGCAGAATCGTCTGTTTCTCTTTCTGGTCAGTCACTTTATGGTTGTCCAGACTCTCCATCAATCCTGCGATGTTGTGTGTAGCCAGATTGTAGGCATACCCCGGAATCTCAATCGAAACAACGTTGGTTTCTTCTTCTTCATGATTTAGTTTAGTTTCCTTTAGTTTAGTTTGTCGGAAAATGTCTGCATTTTCTTGACTCACCTCCTCTTGAGTTTCAAAAATGTCTGCATTTTCCGCGTTCAACTCTTCTTTTTGCATCCCTTTTTTCTTCTTGGTCTCTAATAGATAAGGTAGTTGGGAGAAATCTATTTTCCTCCGTGTAGTGGCTTCGAACCACACCCTTTGAATCTGTTCCGAAGTGAGTATGCCGTATTTTTCGTAGGTTTCTTTATGGAAAAATCCTTTCTCCAATAACAGGTCGACAATCTTTTCCATCATGTCCTCTTTGATCCCGCCGCCCACTTTACGGACGAAAATCAGGTTTTGTTCCTTTCCCCAAGAGATATAATATCCCTCTTTATATATTTTACAAAGCAATCGCATGACAATGTAAGAAGCTAATACTCCAAACTTAGCTTCTAATAGTTCCATCACTTCTTCGTCAAAGAAGTTTGCCGGTGTCGGAAAATAAGGTATCCCTTTATTAATCATATTCATTGTTCAATATATTTTAATCTAACTTATACAATAGCTCTCCACTCCATCAGGTTCCCGATCATAAATCTTCTCCATCCTTTTTGTTCTTCACTCCAATAGAGAATAGACTCTTGTTTTGCTGTGATATTGAATTCTCTATGGAAGAATTTTTCATATCCTACCAGTGTTCCTCTTTCCAGACAAAACGTGCCATCCTGCTTGTAAAAAGCTATCACTACATTTCCATACAACATGCGATCTATTAGTTTAATGCACTCTTGTACAATTCTCTCCGCACATTTATCCGAAATCCCCTTTTCAGCAGTAATACGTTTTTTCCATACTAATTTGCAAATTTCTAACTTGCTCTTCCTGATTCTTTGTCTCATTTTCTTCTGTTTTTAGTTTTGAAAAATAAATTTCTGTTTGAGCGTAAATCTCCCCTTTCAGATAGTGACGCTATGCTATTGTCATAGCGTTACTATCCTCTCATTATAGTGACACTATAACAATAGTATACCGTCACTATTTTTTCAAGAGAAATACTTTTTGTTTTTCGACCGGTTGAAAACGGCGGCGAAGGTAAGCCTTATATTTCAACTGTCCCATTATTTTTTCTTAGTACTTGCTTTTGACCTTTTCAGCCTGTTTCCTTTTTTCCTCTTTTTCTTTCATGTATTCTTTTTCGACAGGTTTTTTCAATGCCGCCAATTCAGCATGTATACTGCTAAATTCCATCAACTTATAGCCATCGTGTTTGTGAATGTATAATACTTTTTGGTCATAGATATATTGGGCCATATTTATCAACTTTTTTTTCTTGGGATGGCGGAAATGTCCATCGATAAAGATTTTTAAATACATGGTGAGATAAAGGCGGATATCTCCATCGATTGCTATTCTGTTATCCAGCTCTTCTTCACTGATGATTTCTTCCTTTGAATGTCTTCCGGGGGCTTTTCCCACTGTTTGAACATTTCTTTTTGCTTTGTCGCTTTTACTACCTTTTTTAGTTTTTTTACTGCTCATAATTAATTAATTTTTGCAATATTAATGAATGTTAATTAGAAAATAATATCTGGAAAGCAGAATTAAACGTGCAAAAAGATTTGTTCTTTTGTCGCTTGCCAAATAGTATATATATAAAATAACTAGTGATGCAAATGATGAATAAAAATGGATTTAGTCGATGTGGTGAGAACTACATCAATCGTTTACGAAAGGAGGGGCGCTATTCTACAGCGCATGTCTATAAGAATGCCCTTTATTCTTTCAGTAAGTTTTGCGGTACGTTGAACATGTCGTTCAGACAGGTCACCAAAGAACGTTTACGACGCTATGGTCAGTATCTTTATGAGTGTGGTTTGAAGCCCAATACGATTTCTACGTATATGCGTATGCTTCGTAGCATTTACAATCGGGGAGTGGAAGCGGGTAGTGCTCCTTGTGTTCCCCGATTATTTCATGATGTCTATACAGGCGTGGATGTCCGGCAAAAGAAAGCTTTGCCTGCCGGTGAATTGCACAAACTTCTGTATGAGGATCCCAAATCGGAGCGTTTACGTCGCACACAAACTATTGCCGCCCTGATGTTCCAGTTTTGTGGAATGTCATTTGCTGATTTAGCACATTTGGAAAAATCAGCTTTAGATCAGAGTGTGTTGCGCTATAATCGAATCAAGACGAAAACTCCTATGAGCGTAGAAGTATTGGATACCGCTAGGGGAATGATAAATCAACTCCGGAGTAATTTGGAGCCCATTTCCGATTGTCCGGACTATCTATTTGATATACTTTGTAATAACAAGAAACGCAAAGATGAAAGAGCATATCGTGAATATCAGTCTGCTCTTCGGAATTTTAATAATCGTTTGAAAGATTTGGCGAGAGTTTTACGGTTGAAATCTCCGGTTTCTTCTTATACACTGCGCCATTCTTGGGCAACGACAGCGAAGTATCGTGGAGTGCCAATTGAAATGATCAGTGAATCATTGGGGCATAAATCTATAAAAACGACACAAATCTATTTAAAAGGTTTTGAACTCAAAGAACGTACAGAGGTAAATAAAGGGAATTTATCTTACATTAGAAACTATCGTTTAGGTTGATGGTTAACGATAAAGTATTAGAAATCAAGGGCGAAATGTTTCTGTTACTTCTTAGGTAACGGATAATTATTCGGTGCAAAGATATGCAAAAATACAAATAGTAAACAAGTAAAATCTTCTTTTTTTTTCTGATTTGTTGAAATATGCAACAAAAATATATCAGGACATGATGATTCTGTTTGATCATGCCTGAAATTCCTGTACTCTGTTTCCAAAGATGCTTTTCCCTTCGCATAGGTTAGAAAAACATCCTTGTAGGCAGTTCCTGTCCATGTTTTTCTGCTTTCATCTGTTTTTCTGTGAATGAGTACCTTATCCGTTACCTAAGAAGTAACGGAAACTTAAGGGGTAAAAAAGTATGATTCTAACGAAAGAAACTTTAAGTGCTGGGCCTAAAATTGGGACAGGGGAAGGCGTAGCACACTCTAAACGCTGGTATGTTGCTCTGGTCCGTATGCATCATGAGAAGAAGGTAGCCGAACGTTTAGACAAAATGGGGATTGAAAATTTTGTACCGGTCCAGCAAGAAGTACATCAATGGAGCGACCGCCGTAAAGTGGTTGAGTCCGTGTTGCTTCCCATGATGGTTTTTGTACATGCTGATCCTAAAGAACGTAAAGAGGTTCTTTCCTTTTCTACCGTTAGTCGGTATATGGTAATGCGTGGTGAGAGCAGTCCGACTATCATTCCTGATGAACAAATGGCCCGTTTCCGTTTTATGCTTGACTATTCTGAAGAGACAATCTGTATGAATAGTGCTCCTTTGGCACGTGGTGAAAAGGTACGTGTTGTTAAAGGTCCTTTGACTGGACTTGTAGGAGAACTTGTTACAGTAGATGGCAGAAGCAAGATTGCTGTCCGGTTAAATATGCTGGGGTGTGCTTGTGCGGATATGCCGGTTGGGTATGTGGAACTGTTTAAATAAACACAGAATAAAAGCTACTTTGTGTCCATCTCAAAACAGCTTACTTATTTTCTAAAATTGAAATAAGCTTTTATGAAAGGAATAGTTTTAGCTGGTGGTTCAGGCACTCGTCTGTATCCTATCACCAAAGGAGTGAGTAAGCAGTTGCTTCCTGTCTTTGACAAACCCATGATTTATTATCCGATTTCAGTCCTTATGTTGGCTGGAATCCGTGAGATCCTGATTATTTCCACTCCTTATGATCTTCCGGGATTCAAGCGTCTTTTAGGTGATGGATCCGACTATGGAGTACGGTTTGAGTATGCCGAACAACCCTCTCCGGACGGTCTGGCACAAGCCTTTATTATCGGTGAAGACTTCATCGGCAATAATTCCGTCTGCTTGGTATTAGGTGATAATATCTTCTATGGCCAAAGCTTTACCCGCATGTTGCAGGAGGCTGTCCGTACAGTCGAGGAGGAGCAGAAAGCAACCGTATTCGGTTATTGGGTTGCCGATCCCGAACGTTATGGAGTTGCTGACTTTGACAAGGATGGAAATGTTTTGAGTATCGAAGAAAAACCAGAAAACCCAAAATCTAACTACGCTGTAGTGGGACTCTATTTCTACCCCAATAAAGTGGTGGATGTAGCCAAACATATACAACCTTCTCCCCGTGGAGAGTTAGAAATCACTACCGTTAATCAGGAATTTCTCAATGACCACCAATTAAAGGTCCAACTATTAGGCCGTGGTTTTGCCTGGCTTGATACCGGCACGCACGATTCTCTTTCCGAAGCCAGCACTTTTATTGAAGTGATTGAAAAACGTCAGGGATTGAAAGTCGCGTGTCTTGAAGGTATTGCCCTGCGTCATGGCTGGATAACAGCGGATAAAATGCGTGAACTGGCCAAGCCCATGCTAAAGAACCAATATGGCCAGTACCTTTTAAAAGTAATAAATGAACTGGGACTGGAATAATGCCATCTTCCTTTCCGGTAATCTAAATAACTAATAAACACTAATCACAGTGGAAATAATCAAAACTGCTATTGAGGGCGTTGTCATCATTGAACCCCGGCTTTTTAAAGATGACCGTGGTTACTTTTTCGAATCCTTCTCTCAACGTGAATTTACAGAAAAGGTTCGTAAGGTAGATTTTGTCCAGGATAATGAAAGCAAATCCAGCTATGGTGTTTTACGTGGTCTTCATTTTCAGAAACCACCTTATGCCCAGAGTAAACTGGTACGTGTCATTAAAGGCTCTGTCCTTGATGTAGCTGTCGATATCCGTAAAGGCTCACCAACATTTGGAGAGCATGTATCAGTGGAATTGACTGAAGAAAACCACCGTCAGTTCTTTATTCCGCGTGGATTCGCCCATGGCTTTGTTGTCCTGACGGAAGAGGTTATCTTTCAGTATAAATGTGACAACTTCTATGCTCCTCAATGTGAAGGTGCCCTGGCTTGGGATGATCCCGCATTGGAAATCGACTGGAAGGTTCCTGCTGATAAAATAATCCTTTCCGGGAAAGACCAACATCACGAACGTCTGGAAGAAGCCGGCTGGCTATTTGATTATAACGAAAATCTGTATTAAGCTCAATGAATATTCTAGTGACAGGAGCTAACGGTCAGCTTGGCAATGAGATGCGCCGTGTGTCGTCAACCAGCTCCAACCAATATATTTTTACCGATGTGGCAGAGTTGGATATAACCAGTCGTGATTCTATCCGTAAAATGGTCAATGACAACCAAATTCATGTCATCGTTAATTGTGCTGCCTATACCAATGTAGACAAGGCGGAAGACGATTTCGCGACTGCTGATTTATTGAATAATAAGGCAGTGGAGAATCTGGCTGTTGTAGCAAAAGAAACTGATGCTATCTTAATACATGTCTCTACTGATTATGTTTTTCAGGGAGACAGAAATGTCCCTTGTCGGGAAGATTGGGAAACTAATCCTTTGGGTGTGTATGGTAAAACGAAGCTGGCCGGTGAGCATAGCATACAAGAGACCGGCTGTCATTATCTTATCTTTCGTACCGCCTGGCTTTATTCCCCTTATGGGAAGAACTTCGTAAAAACGATGCGACAACTCACAGCTGATAAAGATACCCTGAAAGTAGTCTTTGACCAGGTTGGTACTCCCACTTATGCCGGAGATTTAGCATCTGTTATCTATCAAGTGATTGAGGAGAATCAACTCTATAAAGAAGGCATCTACCATTTTAGTAATGAAGGTGTGTGTGCATGGTATGACTTTGCGAAGGAAATCTGTGACTTGAGTGGCAATGTGTGCGATATTCAACCTTGTCACAGCGATGAATTTCCCAGTAAGGTAAAGCGTCCTCATTTTTCTGTACTGGATAAAACAAAGGTGAAATCTACTTTTGGAATCACTGTTCCTTATTGGAAAGACTCTCTACAGAAATGTATAAATGAATTAAAACAACAATCAGCTTATTAAAATAGACATGAATTTTGCACGAAATATACTGATTACAGGTGGAGCAGGCTTCATCGGATCGCACGTTGTACGTTTGTTCGTCAATAAATATCCTGAATATCATATTATCAATCTGGATAAACTGACTTATGCCGGTAATCTGGCTAATCTGAAAGATGTCGAAAATCAGCCTAATTATACCTTTGTAAAGGCTGATATTTGTGACTTTGATAAAATGTTGGAACTCTTCAAGCAGTATCGTATTGATGGAGTTATTCACCTGGCTGCTGAAAGTCATGTAGACCGTAGTATAAAAGATCCGTTTACATTTGCTCAAACGAATGTGATGGGGACTCTCTCTCTGCTCCAAGCTGCAAAACTGACTTGGGAGATGCTTCCTGAATGTTATGAAGGTAAGCGTTTTTATCATATTTCTACAGATGAGGTTTATGGTGCATTGGAATTAACTCATCCCGAAGGAATCGATTCAGACATCTCGGCGCATGAGGTCTACGGTGATGAATTCTTTAAGGAAACCACTAAGTATAATCCACATAGCCCTTATTCAGCGTCGAAGGCCGGTAGTGATCATTTTGTCCGTGCATTTCACGACACTTATGGAATGCCCACTGTGGTGACCAACTGCTCCAATAATTACGGCCCTTATCAGTTTCCCGAGAAATTGATTCCGCTATTTATCAATAACATTCGTCATCGTAAACCGTTGCCTGTATATGGCAAAGGAGAGAACGTTCGTGACTGGTTGTATGTAGTAGATCATGCACGAGCTATCGATGTTATTTTCCATTATGGTAAGATTTCGAGCACTTACAATATTGGAGGTTTCAATGAGTGGAAAAACATTGATATAATTAAGGTAATAATCAAAACGGTGGACAAGTTGCTTGGGTATCCGGAAGGATATTCTTTAGATTTAATTACTTATGTGACCGATCGCAAAGGACATGATTTGCGTTATGCCATAGATTCAACTAAACTGAAAAGCGAATTGGGTTGGGAACCTAGTTTACAGTTCGAAGAAGGAATTGAAGAGACAGTGAGATGGTACTTGGATAATCAGGAATGGATGGATAATATAACATCTGGAGAATACGAAAAGTATTATGAAGAGATGTATAATAAATGATATTATATCTATGAAAATAATCTTAGGAAATGCTCCAATTAAAAATGGGAATAGAGGATGCGTGGCATTAACTATTACTATAGCCTGTATGATTGATGAAATTATGAAGAAAGCCGGACTGTCTTACGAATTATATTTGTCAGATAGTCAATATGATGACCGAAACACACATGAGATATTAATAGATGATCGAAAAATAGAGTTTAAAGATTGTAGATATCCCATCGGCATATCTTTAAAGAATACGATAGGAACAATTATTAAAAATATAGTCAAAGGTAGTGATTTAAATATTTTTTTTAAAGCCGATTATATTTTGGATATTGGTCAAGGCGATTCATTTAGTGATATTTATGGATTTAGGCGATTCAACAGCATTGACCGAATACATCGAATTGCCAATTTTTTGAATATACCTTATTGTATATTACCTCAAACGATAGGACCATTTAAAAATTATAAGGTGGAGCATCGTGCTATAAAAAGCATTTCAAATGCTTCATACTGTATGGCGCGTGACAAGCAAAGTTATGATTATGTGGTTAGTAAGATACCTTCTCTGAAGTCTGTTAAAGAATATATTGATGTAGCATTTTTCCTGCCCTACCACAAGATAGAACAAGATTCATCTTTTATACATGTTGGAATCAATATTTCCGCATTACTTTGGCATGGCGGATATACTCGTAATAACCAGTTCGAGTTAAAATGTGATTATAAAAGACTAATTATTGATATTGTCGATTTTTTCTTAGGAATTGAGAATGTGCAGGTACATTTAATACCTCACGTTGTCGGAGCTGAAAGAACTATTGAAAATGATTATGGAATCAGCTACGACTTATGGAGGCAATACAATAATTCTAAGCTGAAACTTGCTCCTTTAGCTCTTGGTCCTGTAGAAATTAAGTCTTATATTGCCGGAATGGATTTCTTTGTCGGTGCCCGGATGCACGCCACAATCGGAGCTTTCTCATCTGGAGTTCCAGTGATTCCAATGGCTTACAGCAGAAAGTTTAATGGGCTGTTTGTTGGCACCTTAGATTATCCATACATTTGTGATATGAAAGAATCAGACCATGCAGAAATTGTAAGTGCTATAAGAGAATCTTTTCATTCGAGATTACAATTGAAAGAACTTATAGATGATAGAATGAATCATGTCGTGTCTGAAAAAAAGAATATGTTAATGAATGACTTAACAAATTTTTTTAAGATACGTAAATGAAAGGGGGAAAAAGGAATGAATACAGTACATGATATTATAAAGAATAGCTTATGTCTTGGATGTGGTTTATGTGAAGCACTAGATAAGGAAAACTGTAAGATGGTAATCAATCAAGAAGGCTTTTACGAACCTATATTCAGAGATCAGCATCGAATAGATCATAAAGTTATTACGAAAATATGTCCAGGTATCGTTGTTCATTCACAAATTACTAATCAATCCATCTGGGGAAATGTTAAGATCGTAGCAAATGCTTGGGCATCAGATTCTGAAATAAGAAAATCATCATCTTCAGGAGGTGTAACATCTGCACTAGCCATTTATTTGTTGGAAACAAAGAAAGTGGACGCAGTGCTTCATGTCGGCGTAGAGGAGGGAACTTACTTGTACAACAGGCTATATGAGAGTACAACAAAAGAAGATATATTGTCTAGAAACGCATCCAGATATGCTCCAGCAGCAATATTTAACAATATTATCGAATTGCTGGAATCCGAAAAAACTTATGCGTTTATTGGAAAACCTTGTGATATAGCCGCTATGCAAAATTTTATTAAAATCCATCCTGAATATAAGCAAAAGATAGCTTACTATTTAGCCATTTTTTGTGCCGGTATGCCCAGTTATCATGCGACCAAGAAAGCACTTTCTATGTTCCATAGAGATGAAGAGCCTTTATCATTGCGCTATCGCGGAGATGGCTGGCCGGGATATTTCAAAGCTACTTATACAAATGGAGAATCTGACCGAATGACATATAACGACAGTTGGGGAAAAATATTGGGAAGAGAATTGGGGTTCAGATGTAAAATCTGCCCTGATGGCATAGGCATGTTAGCCGATATATCTTCGGGAGATTCATGGAACACCAAAGATGGTTATCCGGATTTTACAGAAGGAGATGGAAAAAACTTTTGTTTTGTACGCACAGATAAAGGACGGCAATTGTTTGCGGAGGCAAAACGATTGGGCTATATTGGTATAGAGCCTTTAGATATCCAAAAAGTAACTAATATTCAAAAATATCAGTTTGATAGACGGCATTTGGTAGGCTGGAGAATCATGGCTGTTCAATTCATGACACAAGGCTTGTTAAGTTATACCGGATTAGGTTATTTGCATGCGGCAATGAAAGCAAATAAAATAAAGGCTGTACGAGAACTCGTTGGAACCATAAAAAGATTTAGGAAGCTAAGGAAGCATGGGTAGCACGAGTAAGATTACTAGTGGGGTATTATGGAGCTTGATTGTAAATCTGGTAAATTCAGTTTATGGATTTATATCCGTTCCTATACTGATTCATTACTTCGGAAAAACAGAATATGGGATCATTGGGTTAGCTATGTCTGTCAATGTTTATATGCAACTGATGGATATGGGATTTAATTCAACCAATATTAGATTCTTTTCAGTATGGTTGGCTAAGAAAAATCTTCAGAAGGCGAGTAAACTTTTTCAAACGAGTTTAGCCTTTTATGGAATTATTGGTATTCTTAATGGACTTATATTACTGGGTATATCTTTATTTTCGAAAGAAATATTTCGTCTCAATGCTGATCAGGATGAGATATTAAAGACTCTCTTTTATGTATTGATTATCAGTGCGATAATTAGTTGGTATTCTTCTTGTTTTGATCAATTGATAAAGGCAACAGAGAATGTAGCATGGATACAGAAAAGGACTTTGCTACCTAAGATCTTGCAAGTGATTGTTTTGTTTATAACAATATATGCAAAATTGAATATCTTCTGGTATTTCGCACTTACCACCTTTTCGATGTTTGCCATATTGCCTTTGTCTGTCAATAAGATATTAAAAGAAATACCGACTATCTCTTTCATACCTAAATTTGATAAAGAAACGTTCAAAGAAATATTACCCTATTGCTTAAATATATTCTCATTTAGTATTTTTCAATTCTCATTTTACAATCTACGTCCTGTCTTTTTGGGAATGCAAGGAAGTTTGGATTCGGTGGCAGACTATCGTGTACTAAATGGAATTATAGGAATAGTTTCGATGTTTGGGGGAATCTTTATGGGAGTGTTATTGCCTTCTACTTCAAAAATAGTTGCTCAAGGAAATACTGAAGCCTACTATAAAGTAGCCTATGATGGAACAAAGTATATTTCGATTGTGCTTTGTTTTTGCACATTCGGCATGATGACAGTGGGGAGTGAAGTGATAACTATGTATGTCGGAGAAAGCTTCTTATATTTAATTCCATGGTTTAATATTTGGCTACTTTGCACATTGGGGGTACATAATCAAGCCATTTCAAGTTTAATATTATCAGGTTCAGATATCAGAGCGATAACCTACAATACATCCATATCTTCCATTATCGGTTTGATAGTAGCCTGGTGCTTGATTCCATATTTTGAGATAGGAGGTGTTGTGATAGCATTTGCTATTTATATAATTGTTCAACTGTCATTTTACTATCTATATTATTGGCCTAAAAAAATGAATATTCAATCAGGTAGAGTATTTCTGCATTCATTTTTCCCATTTGTCATGATAGGTGTTGGTGCGACTGTACTGATTGACGATCTCCTCATTAACTTAGATGGAAAGATTGTTTCTTCTTTTTTTCTAAAAGGCATCCTTTTTACAATCATATACAGTATTGTTTGCTTTAGGTTTTTAAATAAAGAAGATAAAAAAATGCTATACTCAATACTGAAATTAAAAAAATGAAAGACAATTCTGTTTCAATAGCTAAAGGGATAGCCATTATTTTGATGGTTTTAGCCCATACGCGTTTTTCGGAATACGGTAACTATTGGATAAATATGTTTCACATGCCACTGTTCTTTTTCTTTGCCGGATATTGTTTTAAAGATAAATATCTTGAAATACCTTCTGATTTTGTCATAAAGAGGTTCAAAGGGTTATATAAACCATTTGTGAAATGGGGCTTGATATTTCTCGTCTTGCATAATTTATTTTTCTATCTCAACATTTACAATGACGAATTTGGATTTCGAGGAATTGTACAACATCTTTACACTTGGCAAGAGATGCTTAAAAAAGCAGTGTCTATTGTTACAAGGATGTCTGACACAGAACAACTTCTTGGTGGCTATTGGTTTCTCAAATCCTTGTTTTGGGGATCGTTGATTGCTTTTTTTATTATTTATAATGTTAAAGATATTAAATGGGGGGGGGGTAGCGTTGCTATGTATTACTATTCTTACATCAGTATTTCATCTTCATATACCCTATTTAGGCATTGGTGGAAGAGAACTTTTTGCTGCACTATTTTTTATTTCCGGATATTATTACCAAAAAGGTGTTTTTTGTATTCATCAGAGTTATTGGATTTTTCTAATAGGAATCGTTGTGGTTACATTGGGAGTAAACTTTTGGCAAGCAACACTTCTGAAATTTGATAGTTGGCAAGTGATACCTTATTATATTTCGGCTATTGTTGGATTATTAGCTGTGTTTTATTTAAGTGGAACTATAAACTCAAGAAAAAATATATTCAGTCAATGCATGATTTACATAGGCAATAATACATTGACAATTTTAACTTGGCATTTTCTGTCATTTAAGCTCGTAAGTTTATTCATTATATTTTATTATCATCTCCCCATTAAACGATTAGCCGAGTTCCCTGTAATTGAGGAATACTCGCGGACGGGATGGTTTATTCTCTATCTTATTATAGGTACAGTTGTGCCATTATTATTTACGAAGGTTACTAAATCATAATGTTGATATTTATTCAATTATTTGTCCTGTCCTTAGGTATATTAATGTTCAAGTTGAAACTTGAATATAAGATTGCTATATTCTTCTTCTCTGTAATTTGTTTAGATGCTGCAATAATTAGATTTATTCCTTTTGGTGGTGCCAAGTTCTTTTTGTCAATGTGCTTTATTGGTTCAGAATTACCTCGTATCAAAAGACGAATAAAACTATTAAAGATGAAGAAAGTATTCCCATTGGTATTGATGATGATACTGGCTACATTTGTGCTAGCTTTTAATAGTGCTCATTATCAAAGTTTTGTTCAGATTTTGAGATTAATAATCGTTGAATTACTAGCAAAATATTTTGTTATCTGTTATGCATTTATTGCTATTTCCAGTCCAAGGCAATTCAAACCGTCTTTTAGAGCAGCTTATGTTGCGTTACTCATTCTTACTGTTTTTGGTATTATTAATCTAATTACAAAATATGCTATATGGATTGATATAAATTACCAAGGTATAGAGGGAGGGACTTTGGGTGATTTAGGTAGAAAATTTGTAGAAGCTGATCGTTTTAGGGTACAGGCAATGTTTCAAAATCCATTTAATTATGGGTATATATGTATCTTAATGTCTTTATTCTTTTTATATGGATATTTGAATAAAATCATATTAAAGAGGCAATTCTATATAGCTCAATTTTGTTGTTTATTTGGTATTGTACTATGTGGTTGTAGAACCGTTGTTTTATGCTATATCATAGGATTGCTATTATTTGTTTATAATGCTTTTTCTTTAAAAAAATGGTTAGGGAAAGCTTTGGTAGTTGTAATCGTTATATTCCTTTCGCTTCCATTTATTCCTAATATTGATAAATATACTAGCCTTTTTGCCAACGCCTTTGACACATCTACTATTGCATACGGTAATGAAGTAGGAGGTAGTAGTATTGGAATGCGTATCGTTCAGTTTACTGCAGTTCTTTATCATATAAAAGATCATCTATTATTTGGTAGAGGAAAAGATTTTTTTGCTATTGATTTAGGTTTTGGAGAAGAGGGTATTAAAACATTGATTGATAAGGATCTACTCGGGCTGGAAAGTGTGTTGATGAATTTACTTCTAGAGAGAGGAATAGTCGGTGTATTGTTTTGGTGTTTTTTTTATGGAACATTGTTGTTCTGGGCTTTTAAATTGAGAAGATATGATAAATATACGTATTCTTTATACTTCTCATTGTTGATTGTGTATTTAACATTCTCAAATATGACAGGAGAATTAAATAGTGTATTTCCTACATTGCTATTAATAGGTGGATGCTTAAGAATTTTAAAAGAAAAGAGTATGACTTATGAAGTTTAGTATTCTAATCCCCGCATATAAGAAAGCATATTTGCAGGAATGCATAGACAGCATACTGCAACAAACTTATGAATGTTTCGAACTCATCATCGTTGATGATGAGTCACCGGAAGATCTATATTCCATCGTATCGTTATATTCCGACCCTCGCATCAAGTATTATCGGAATGAAAAGAACTGTGGAGCAACTAATGTGGTAGATAATTGGAATATTTGTCTTAGTTATGCCACTGGGGATTATGCTATATGTATGGGAGATGATGATAAACTCCTTCCTAATTGTTTGGAAGAGTATGTCAGGTTAATAGCAAAATATCCGGGTATCGGATTGCTTCATGGTTGGACGGAGATCATTGATGAGAATTCTACAGCCTATCAAAAAACAGTTCATAGATGTGAATATGAATCTGTCATTTCGCTCATTTGGCATAGATGGTATGCTTATAATCAACAGTTTATAGGTGATTTCTGCTTTGAAGCAGCATGGCTTCGCAAACAGGGAGGGTTCTATTTTCTACCTTTAGCTTGGGGATCTGATGATATTTCCGCTTTTATAGGTGCTTCAAAGAATGGAGTAGTCAATACACAAAGTATTGTATTTCAATATAGGCGTAATCCGTATACAATCAGTTCTACGGGGAATGTAGAGCTGAAACTAGAAGCAATTCTAAAGGAATATGAATGGTATAAGAAATTCTTGTGTCAAGTTCCCAATAATCAAGAAGATATTTTATATCATAGAGAGTTAGTAAGAAAGCTTGATGTCTATTTCCAAAAAAAAATGGGACATAACTTGTCAAATGCGCTCAAGAATTCTAAACTATTAGTATTTATATGGATGTTTAGGCGTCGTAAATATAATATCTCTTTTAAAGCATTTGTTTATGCTCTTTCTGAAGCATTTAAATAAGTATGAGTAATTTATACCGATAAATATTGCAAAATAATTTTTTGTATAGTAAGTGCTTACCTATCCCCTGTTTTATATGAATAAGAAAAAAATATGCTGGATTACTCCAGATTGCTTTATTGATTGCGATTTGAATTATTTTAATATGCATGAAATCTTAAAGCATTATGATATTCATTGGATTGTACTGTTTAGTAGAAATAATAGGTTTAAAGAGTCGGACTTTGAGCAAATAAAGAAAGAAAATACAAATCTAACAATTGAATTTTTTAGGTTTAATTATAAAATGCGTAATCCAAAGAATGTTCTAATAAATATACGTCTTGGCAAAGCTATAAAGAGGCAAGCTCCTGATATTATTTATATGAATTATAGTATCTATTCACCATGGGAATTGCCTATGTTTTATTTATTACCCAAGAGACATTATATTCAAACAGCACATCAGGGAGAAGTTCATATAGGCATGGGGCATAAGAAACTATTAAATGTACTGCGCAGATTGGTTTATTCTCGAGTAAAATATGTCAATATGTTTTCTAAGTCACAAGCAGAGCTTTTTCAGAAACATTTTCCTAATTCGAAGATATTTAAGATCCCTTTAGCTTTAAAAGACTTTGGTGTTCCTACCATTGTGAAACCTAAAGATGGTATTATTCGATTCCTTTCATTTGGTACAATTAATTATGCTAAAAATATTGATTTGTTAATAGATGCTGCATGTGTACTTTATGATAAAGGATATCGAAACTTTAGGGTATCGATTAATGGCATGTGTAAAGATTGGAGTTTTTATCAGACAAAAATAAAATATCCAGAGCTTTTTGATATAGATATTCGGTCAATAGATAATTCTGAAATAGCTAATCTATTTGCTTCCGCTGACTATTTTGTTCAACCTTATAGAGTGGTGTCTCAAAGCGGTCCTACAAAGATTGCTTTTAATTATAATCTTCCGATTATAGCTTCGAATTTGCCAGGTTTTTCGGATGAGATTCTTGAAAATGTAAATGGATATCTTTTTGAACCAGGAAACGTAAACGATTTAGTTCGTGTAATGGCCTCTGCTATAGATACGTATACACGTGATTATAGTAAGTTGAAGGCTTCAATAGCAGAGCATACAGAACGGTGTTATTCGGCAGAAAAAATAGCCTCTCAATATATAGAAATGTTTGATGAAGTATTATGTAGATAGTTTCTTAGATTAAAATCGTATGAAGGAAAAATTAAAGTTGGCTATTAAAGGAAATGTTTTTATCGTATGGCTACGTATTCTATTTGACAAAATAGGAGAGTCCTTTTCATTGACTTTGTATAGTGGAAGTACAAACCAGACAAAGGATATTTTTAAAAAACAGGCTGAATTACAAATCAGAATACATGCTTTGGAAAAGGGCATGTCTATTGGAAAAGTCAAAGTCGGTTTTGGAAAGGAAAAGGCTTTTGCTATCATAAAAGATCTTGCTGATTTGCTAAAAAGAGGAGGGGAAAAACAATTTGTTATAGAATCGGTTTCCGTATTGCAGAAATATGTAGAATTTAATAAGGATATGGGTGCTGATATGACAGAAGTGGAGATTTCTCTCCATAAGTTGTGTTCTTGTTACGATATTCAGATTATGGATGTAGGTGGAATATATAATCTTAGTTTGAAAGATATTTCTAGCAAATTGAAATCTCCATTTGATGAATTTTCTCAATTACGTTTTTCTATTCGCGATTTTGGATCCTTACCTGTGGATTTAGAACATGTGTGTGCCGCATTAAGACTTTGTGAACATACTCCATCTGCTTGTAATAGGCAAAGTTGGAGAGTTCATGTGTATACGGAAAATAAGTTAGTTACAAAAATGTTCAAATTACAGGGAGGAAGCAAGGGGTTTAATGAACAAATGCAATGTGCTATTCTTGTATGTGGTGATTTGAGGAATTATGGTTTTTATGAACAAAATCTTCCTTTTGTTGATGGAGGTCTTTATGCAATGAATCTTCTTTACGCTCTTCATTATTATGGTTTAGCGACAATACCATTGACTATGGGGCATAAATGGAGAATTACAAAAAAAATAAAACAGGAGATGCATCTTCCGAGTCATGAGGTTCCAGTTCTTTTGATAGGTGTAGGAACGTTTAAGGACAATTATAAAGTAGCAGTTTCGCATCGCTATTCGTATAATGAATATGTGAAATTCAATCAATAAATAATGAGAGTCGGATTACTGACTTTCGATGATGAAAAGAGAAAAATAATATTTAAAAGTTTTCTTGTAATAACGATATAAAGATGAATCAATGAAAATATTAATAGTAACTTTTACAGGTGGAGTTAATCCTGGTACTATTATGCAAGCAATAGGGGTGCAAACAGCCTTCAAACAGTTGTATCCTAATGCTCATATAGAGTTCTTGGATTTTCCGGATTTTAAAAGAGGTAAATTATCTGTTAGGGGGAAAAATGATTCACTATGGCATACATTTTTACAGAAAGCGTTTGCTGCATTTCGTTTAATCAAATATAATAAACTTAGAAAGACGTATTTTAATTATTCTCCAAGGGTGGATATGTTCAATTACGACAAGGCGTCTATAGCTTTCATTAAACAGTATGATTTAGTTGTAATTGGAAGTGATACAATCTTAGAGCAAGGCTATAATTTAGATGAAACAAAAATTGGATTGAATTGGATGCCTTTATTTGTCCCAAAACTTTATTTTGCAGCTAGTGCCTCTCCAGCTACTTTTAATCCTAGTATTGACTTAAAAGAGGTGGTGGAAAAGGCTTTGTTTATAGGACTTAGAGATAATCTAACAGTACAGTTCTTTATTAACAAGCTCGGAATAGAAGCAAAGCGTTTAGTTAAACAACCGGACCCTTCTTATTATTTAGATATTACAAAATTTATATTGCCTCAAAGATTAAAGAATAAAATTGATTCGAAAAAGAAATATGCTTTATACAATTTCAATTCGGACTTCCCATATCGGAAAAAATTGGCTGATAACTTGAAAAGCTTAGGTTATCAAGTCATTTCAACGGCTTATAATCCTTATGCAGATATGTGTTTTGATACAGTGAATGCTTTTGAATGGGCTGCAGTATTCCCATATATGGATATAATAGTAACAGAAAGATTTCATGATTCTGTTTTTGGTTTACGTAATTGTAAGCCCGTGGTAGCAATTGACTGGGATAAAAACAGATTTGCTGCTGAAGGGGATTCAAAAACATTTAGGATATTAGAAGATTATGGACATCAACATCTACATTTTAATCTATGTGGCAGTGCAGATTTAACCCCTATTTGTACTGCTGTCGAAAATATAACTCATTTATTTGATTTGAAGAAAATAAAAGAAGTAAATAATATCCAAACTGAATCTGCTAATAAAATTCTGATTGTTCTGAAAGATATTCTGTTAAGAAATAATTTGTTATGAAAAAAATTAAAATATGCTATGTTATTTCCTCTTTGAGTAATCAAGGTCCTCCGAATGTCCTCTATAATATTATACAGTATATGGATTTTTCTATATTTGAAGTTTCGATAATTACGATGGTTCCGGAACAAGAAATTTCACGTATTGAGGAATTTAGGGCATTGCCGATAAAAATTATTCAAATGTCTCCGAATAAAATACAGAATCCTATTGCAATGTTCTTTACATTAAAAAAATCAGTGGAACGGATAAATCCGGATATTCTTCATACACATTGTCCTCGTTCAATGTTCTTAGTGCCATTTCTCTCATCTAAATATAAAAAAATAGAGACAGTTCATATCTTCCCGGGTATACAACAGAAAGTATTGTATGGCAAATGGAAAGGAAAAATTGTGATTGCGCTTAGTCATTTCTTTACAAAGAAGATGGATTTGCCTATTGCTTGTTCGGAAAGTGTAGCACAAAGTTATTGGGATGAACAACACTATAAGATGAAAGCTATCCCAAATGGCTCTTCATTATCATTATGGAAATACGACAAAGAGCAAAAAGCGAAACTAAGAAAAGAGTTGGGATTAAAAGATGATGTGAAGTATTTTATTTTTATCGGGCGTTTTTCACAAGAAAAGAATCCAGATATGATAATACGCACTTTTGAAGAACTAAAAGATGATAGAATCGGTCTTCTCTTGCTTGGTAATGGAGAACTATACGATGAACTGAAAAAGCATGAAACTGAAAATTTAAAAATGCCTGGATTTAAATCGAATATATATGATTATTTAAAAGCATCAGACTATTATATATCAGCTTCGGATGTAGAAGGGTTGGCTAATACGTTATTGGAAAGTATGACAGTTGGATTACCTTGTGTACTTTCTGATATCCCATCTCACAAAGAGGTTTTAAGTAAGGCAAAACAAACAATTGGATATACGTTCAATAACAAAGATATGAATGGATTAAAAAATGCTATTCATGATATATTGAAAATTGATGAGAATTGTACTAGGATTTACATTCAATCTCTTTTTGATAAATATTACACAGCGCAAAAAATGTCGGAATCTTATCAGAAAGCCTATATTGATTTGGTAAATAATCTATGATATTATTATTGAAAGATTATGATTACAGTATCTATCGTTGCCTATAAAACAAGTATTGAAGAAATGAGTAAATGCTTGCAGTCATTAACCTCTCCACTTGTTTCTACTATTTACATTGTTGATAATTCCAATCAAAAGTATATTGCGGATTTCTGTATGCAATATTCTAATGTTGTGTATATCGGCAGTGAGAATGTAGGTTATGGAGCAGGGCATAATAAGGCTTTGCGACAAGTTCTTCTAACTCAAGAGAAATACCATTTGGTTCTCAATTCAGATGTATATTTTGAGGCATCAGTATTAGATCATTTGGTAGGGTATATGGAGACAAATCCAGATGTAGCACAAGTTCAACCGAATGTTGTTTATCCCAACGGGGAAATGCAATATACGTGTAGGCTATTACCTACGCCGGCTAATCTTATTTTTCGTAGATTTCTGCCTAAAAAGATGGTAGAGAAAATGAATTATCGTTATACGCTTCAGTTTAATGACCATAAGAAAGAAATGAACATTCCTTATCATCAAGGTAGTTTTATGTTTTTTAGATTGGAATGTTTTGAAAAAGTGGGGCTGTTTGATGAAAGATTTTTTATGTATCCGGAGGATATTGATATTACTCGAAGAATGCATAAATATTATCGTACCATGTTTATACCTCATGAGACAATTGTGCATGCACATCGGGCAGCTTCCTATAAAAGCAAGAAAATGCTTAAAATACATATAACAAATATGATTAAGTACTTTAATAAATGGGGATGGATATATGATAAAGAGCGTAGTGTTTGGAACAAACAGTTATTGAGGGAGTTGGGGTATAAGAAATAAACTTTTCCATATATAAATTATGAATTACATCATTACGGGGGGGACCGGTTTCATCGGTACTCACTTGACCAATTTAATTAAAACACTTCATCCACAAGCTAAAGTCTATAATCTTGATATTGTGAAGCCAGGTACTCCCTTGCCTACAGTAAAGGATTATAAACCTGCATTGTGTGATGGACAGTTTTTGCAATCTGAATTTATTTACTGCGATGTGCGAAAACCAATAGAAGTGCCATTTGAGGTGACTTCAGAGGATGTGATTTTCAACTTTGCAGCCGTACATCGCACGCCTGGGCACTCTGATCGTGAGTATTTTGAAACAAATATTCGCGGTGCAGAGAATGTTTGTGCATTTGCCGAGAAATATAATATAAAAAAAATCGTATTTACATCGTCAATTGCCCCTTACGGAGCAGCTGAAGCGTTGAAGGAGGAAACTACATTACCTACTCCAAACACTCCTTATGGCATATCTAAATTAGTGGCTGAAAAGGTTCATATTGCCTGGCAGGCTAAGAAACAGGCAGAACGTCAATTGACAATTGTACGTCCGGGTGTTGTATTTGGGAAAGGGGAGAATGGAAATTTTACCCGTTTATATTGGGGTATCAAAATGCACACTTTTGCTTATCCTGGACGCAAAGACACCATCAAGGCTTGTATTTATGTGAAAGAATTAGTACGTTTCATGTTATATCGTTTGGAGCATCATGAGGAAGGTGTGGAATTGTATAACTGTACTTTTGAGCCTGCCTACACCATAGAGCAAATAGTAGACACGATTAAGAAGGTGACAGGTCTGAACCAAGTGGTTCCGTACATACCAAATTCTCTGATTATGCCTGTTGCTTATTGTGCAAAGATGGTGGGCAGTCCTATGGGGGTATGTCCAGCGCGTGTAAAGAAGTTACAGATATCCACAAATATTTGTGGAAAGAAACTCGCTGCATCGGGTTACAAATTTCATTATACTTTCGAAGAAGCGATTGCTGACTGGTATAAAGATAATGATAATCTTTATCTGAAATAAAAAAATATAGGCTCTTTAATAGATTAGAGTATGCAGGAAGTCCAACGTTTTAACAAAGTCCTAAAATCTTTGGTCCTTTTGGGGGACCTTATTTTGCTGAACCTGCTTTTATGGGGATTTAATTTGTTTCTGGGTACTCGTTTTTGGTGTATCCATTGCGGTTCTATCTTTCAGGGGATGACTCTTATCACTCTGTGCTATTTACTTTGTAACATGCATTCGGGTGTTATTCTTCATCGTCCTGTGGTACGTCCCGAACAGATCATGGTCCGTGTTTTACGTAACATGGTTCCTTTTGTCTTTTTATCGGTTTGTGCGTTGCTTGTTTTTCATTTTCATTTTTCTCATTCCCGCTATTTCGGACTGTTTTATGTTGCACTGATAATTGTCATTATTAGCTACCGCTTGATTTCCCGTCACTTTCTGGAGCTTTATCGAAAAAAGGGAGGAAATGTTCGTAAGGTCGTATTGGTTGGGAGTCATGAGAATATGCAGGAGCTTTATCATGCGATGACGGATGATCCTACATCCGGTTATCGTGTACTGGGTTATTTCGAGGATTTTCCTTCGGATCGGTATCCACAGGATGTTCCATATTTGGGACAACCCAATGAAGTAAGTGTTTTTTTAGAAAAACATGCGGGAGAGATTAATCAGCTTTATTGTAGTCTTCCTTCTGTGCGGAGTGCGGAGATTGTTCCTATTATTAATTACTGTGAAAATCATTTGGTCCGTTTTTTTAGCGTTCCTAATGTCCGTAACTATTTGAAACGTAGAATGCATTTTGAATTATTGGGTAATGTTCCTGTACTTTCCATTCGTTGTGAACCATTAGAGTCATTGGAGAACCGTATTATCAAGCGTGTTTTTGATATCGTTTGTTCAGGGTTATTTCTTATTACGGTTTTTCCGTTCGTTTATATATTCTTCGGAATTGCAATTAAATTAAGTTCTCCCGGTCCTGTTTTTTTCAAACAGAAACGCAGTGGTGAGGATGGTCGTGAATTCTGGTGTTACAAGTTTCGTTCAATGAGGGTTAATGCGCAATGTGATACTCTTCAGGCTACGGAAAATGATCCTCGTAAAACACGTATCGGAGAGATAATGAGAAAGACGAGTGTGGACGAATTGCCTCAATTCATTAATGTGTTGAAAGGGGATATGTCTATTGTAGGTCCCCGTCCTCACATGTTAAAGCATACGGAGGAATATTCTAATCTGATAAACAAGTTTATGGTTCGTCACTTCGTTAAACCTGGAATAACTGGCTGGGCTCAGGTGACGGGCTTTCGCGGTGAGACGAAAGAACTCTGGCAGATGGAGGGACGTGTGCAACGTGATATCTGGTATATAGAGCATTGGACTTTTTTATTGGACTTATATATTATGTATAAGACGGTGTATAATGCCATACATGGAGAAAAAGAAGCATATTAAAAAATAAAACTTAGGAATTAAAGGGCGTTTAATTATGAATTTAAGAATTATGATGAGAAGACTTAACAAAAGAAATTCGTGGCTACTATTGTTGCCATTCCTATTGGCTGCCTGCCAGTCTTATAAAAAGGTTCCCTATTTCCAGAATGTGGAAGTTGTGAACGAGGTAGAACAACAGGAAAAATTGTATGATGCCAAGATCATGCCCAAGGATTTGTTGACTATTGTGGTATCGTGTACTAATCCAGAACTTGCGATACCTTTTAACCTGACAGTTGCCAGCAATGCCGGAATAGCTGTGAGTACTTCGTCTTATGTGACTACCCAACCTGTATTACAACCTTATTTGGTAGATAATGAAGGAAACATAAATTTTCCGGTGTTAGGAGAATTGAAGTTAGGAGGTTTAACGAAAAGGGAAGCGGAACAGTTGATTATAGATAAACTAAAACCTTACATGAAGGAGATTCCCATTGTAACAGTGCGTATGGTAAATTATAAAATATCGGTTATCGGCGAAGTTACCCGTCCCGGTACTTTTACTATCTCTAATGAGAAAGTAAATTTACTAGAAGCTTTAGCCATGGCGGGTGATATGACAGTATACGGTCTTCGTGATAATGTGAAGTTGATTCGTGAGGACGCAAACGGCAAACAGCAAATTGTAACCTTGGATTTGAACAAGGCCGAAACCATTCTTTCGCCTTACTATTGGTTACAACAGAATGATATTATCTACGTAACTCCTAATAAGGCAAAGGCTCGAAATTCAGATGTAGGTAACAGTACCAGTCTCTGGTTCTCTGCAACCTCTATCCTGGTATCCATCGTCAGTCTATTAGTAAATATTTTAAAATAATGATTTGTAATGAAAGAAACAGATTTCAACGAAGCAAAAGAATCTAAGGAAGAAAATATAGACGTCAAGGAACTATTGTTTAAGTATTTGATCCACTGGCCCTGGTTTGTGGGGGCGGTTGTGGCGTGTTTGATTGCGGCATGGGTCTATCTTTATATGTCCACTCCCGTATATAATATTTCCGCTACGGTTTTAATAAAGGATGATAAAAAAGGGGGGAGTGCCGGAATGCTTTCCGGGTTGGAGAGTCTGGGATTGGATGGTATGGTCTCTTCTTCGCAGAATATTGATAACGAGATTGAAGTTCTCCGTTCAAAGACTATTGTCAAAGAGGTGGTTGAAGATTTGGGTCTTTATATTTCTTATACAGATGAGGATGAATTCCCTTCCAGGAACATGTATAAGACTTCATCTGTGCAAGTGAGTCTGACTCCGCAGGAGGCTGATTTGTTGGAGGAGCCGATGATAGTGAAGATGGCATTGCAACCACAGGGAAGTATGGATGTGACTGTGAAGATTGACGATGATGAATATCAGAAACATTTTGAAAAATTGCCAGCGGTTTTTCCTACCGACAAAGGGACATTGGCTTTTTTCCTGACACCGGACTCGGTATTATCTTCTAAAAGAACATTGGAAGAAGCTACAGATTTGGAAAAGACTACACGTAATATTACAGCTACAATTAATAGGCCTTTGACTGTAGCGAAATGGTGTTGCAAGAATATGACTATAGAACCTACTTCCAAAACCACTTCTGTAGCTGTTATATCATTGAAAAACTCAAATGTACAGCGCGGCAAGGATTTTATCAATAAGCTGTTGGAGATGTATAATATCAATACGAATAATGATAAGAACGAGGTGGCGCAGAAAACAGCAGAATTTATCAATGAACGTATTAGTATTATTTCGAAAGAACTCGGTAGTACGGAAAAGGATCTGGAAAGTTTTAAGCGTGGAGCGGGTATTACAGATTTAACCAGTGATGCACAGATAGCTTTGACGGGTAGTGCTGAATATGAAAAGAAACGTGTGGAGAATCAAACCCAGATTAATTTGCTGCAGGATTTGCAGAAATATATGCAAAATGAAGGTTATGAGGTTTTACCTAGTAATATCGGGTTGCAGGATTTGAATCTTGCTGCTGCCATCAATCGATATAATGATGTGCTTGTTGAGAGAAAACGTTTGCTGCGTACATCAACGGAGAATAATCCTACTATTATAAATCTGGATACAAGCATTAGTGCAATGAAAGAGAATGTACAAGTCTCTTTAGATAGGGTGTTGCGTGGATTGTATATCACAAAAGCGGATCTGGATCGTGAAGCGAATCGTTATTCCCGTCGCATCAGTGAGGCGCCTGGACAGGAACGTGAGTTTGTGAGTATTGCTCGTCAACAGGAGATAAAAGCCGGGCTTTATCTGATGTTACTTCAGAAGCGTGAAGAGAATGCTATAACTTTGGCTGCTACTGCCAATAATGCAAAGATAATAGATGACGCTATAGCGGATGATGCTCCTGTGTCTCCTAGAAGTAAGATTACTTATTTGATCGCTTTGATATTAGGTCTTGGAATTCCGGTAGGGGTTATTTATTTACTCGAATTAGCTAAATTTAAGATTGAAGGTCGTGCAGATGTAGAGAAACTTACCAGTGCACCTATTGTCGGTGATATCCCATTGACTGATGAAAAACAAGGAGCTATTGCTGTATTTGAGAATCAAAACAACCTGATGAGTGAAACCTTCCGCAATGTCCGAACGAATCTTCAGTTTATGCTTGGAAATGACAAGAAGGTGATTTTGGTTACTTCCACAGTCAGTGGTGAAGGTAAATCCTTTATCTCTGGTAATCTTGCTATCAGTCTTTCTTTATTGGGCAAGAAAGTAGTAATCGTTGGTCTTGATATCCGCAAGCCAGGTTTGAATAAGGTATTCAATATATCAAAAAGAGAACAAGGTATAACTCAATATTTGGCCAATCCGGAAAAGAACTTGATGGATTTGGTACAGCTTTCCGATGTCAGTAAGAATCTCTATATTCTTCCTGGTGGAACAGTTCCTCCTAATCCGACTGAATTGTTGGCCCGTGATGGATTGGATAAAGCGATTGAGACTCTTAAGAAGAATTTTGAATATGTAATTCTGGATACAGCTCCTGTTGGTATGGTTACCGATACTTTATTGATAGGACGTGTGGCTGATTTATCTGTTTATGTATGTCGCGCGGATTATACTCGTAAGAATGAGTATACTTTGATTAATGAACTTATTGATGGAAATAAATTACCTAACCTATGTACTGTGATCAATGGTTTGGATTTGAAGAAAAGAAAATACGGCTATTATTACGGTTATGGTAAATATGGCAAATACTATGGTTATGGTAAACGATATGGCTATGGTTACGGATATGGAGAAACTAGCGATAATAAAGAGAAATAAAGTGCTTCAAAGTACTTTTAAAAAAAGTGAGATGAAGAATGTGTAGGTCCCTAACTTCATGCTACACACATGAAGATCCCTACATTTTGTGGTCAGGAAATACACAGCGGTGTATTCCTGATCAACGCCCTCATATCGGTGTAAATCCGATGTGATTTCTATAATATCAACTGTCTGTGAAGATAGTTGATATTTTTTTTGTAATGCAATGACTGATGGATAATTTTTAGTAGCTTTGTGAAAAATATGATTGATATGGAAGATTTGCAAAGATTATATCCTATCGGGATTCAGACATTCTCTAAGATACGGGAGGGGAATTACCTCTATATTGATAAAACAGCATATGTTTATCGGATGACTCATTCGGCTTCCAGCTATATGTTCTTGAGCCGTCCACGACGTTTTGGGAAATCATTACTTACTTCTACGCTGCATAGCTATTTTTCCGGACGCAAGGACCTGTTTCACGGATTGGCTATGGAGAAACTGGAGAAGGAGTGGACGGAATATCCGGTACTTCACTTCGATATGAGTATGGCGAAACATGTGGATAAAGGAGGATTGGAACGTCTTCTTGATTTTATGCTTGCTGAATATGAACGTACGTTTGCTATTAACACAGTAGAGGGGGATGCCAATCTACGCTTAGTCAATCTTATTAAGCGTGCTTATGAGCAAACAGGTAAGAAGGTGGTTGTGCTTATTGATGAATATGATGCTCCTTTGCTTGATGTAGTACATGAACGGGAAAATCTGGATGTATTGCGTAACATCATGCGTAACTTCTACAGTCCGTTAAAAGCTTGTGATCCTTATTTGCGTTATGTATTTCTGACTGGTATTACTAAATTCTCACAACTAAGTATTTTTAGTGAGTTGAATAATATAAAGAATATTAGTATGGATGAGCCATACGCTGTTATCTGTGGAATTAGTGAAGATGAGATACGTTTGCAAATGAAGGATGATTTGGGAGGATTGGCAAAGAAATTGGAGATAACACCTGAAGAGGCTTTGATGAAATTGAAAGAAAATTATGATGGTTATCATTTCACTTCTCCTTCGCCCGATATATATAATCCTTTCAGTTTGCTAAATGCTTTTGCAGATGGAAAATTTGGATCTTATTGGTTTGGTAGCGGTACGCCTACGTATCTGATAAATATGTTGAAGAAGTTTGGCGTGGAACCTTCCGAAATTGGAAATAATAGGGTTTCGGTCGAGGATTTTGATGCACCAACAGAAAGGATGACAAGTATTATCCCGCTGCTATATCAAAGTGGCTATATCACTATTAAGAATTATGATGAGGAATTAGACTTGTATACATTGAATATTCCTAATAAGGAAGTGAGAATAGGCCTGATGAAAAGTCTTCTTCCACATTATGTCGGTAGTAAAGCTCCGGAAACCACGACAATGGTGGCTTATCTTTCCCGCGATATCCGTAATGGGGATATGGATGCTGCGTTACACCGTTTACAAACGTTCCTGTCCACTATACCGCAATGCGATAATACGAAATATGAAGGACACTATCAGCAGGTCTTTTATATCATATTTAGTTTATTAGGGTATTATGTGGATGTGGAAGTTCGTACTCCTCGTGGACGGGTAGATATAGTGCTTCGTACGAAGACTACATTGTATGTGATGGAACTGAAACTGGATAAAAGTGCGGGTGAAGCGATGGAGCAAATTGATTTGAAGAATTATCCGGAACGCTTTGCTTTATGTGGATTGCCTGTTGTAAAGGTGGCTGTCAGTTTTGATAGCGAACGGTGTACGATTGGGGACTGGGAGATTATAAATGCTTAAGTATGTGAAAAATATGATTGATATGGAAGATTTGCAAAGATTATATCCTA
>NZ_QSUR01000020.1:0-130967 GCF_003439055.1 Bacteroides sp. OM05-10AA | reverse complement strand
ACCCCAACATTAAAAGTGTTGTGCTCTACCTGCTGAGCTAGCGAATCGGTCCTTCAGTGCTTTCTTTCGAATGCGGGTGCAAAGGTAGAACATTTTTTTATAACTCCAAAAGAATTCAAACATTTTTCTTATCTTTGTGCCATTATCAACAATATATAATCATACATATGGCTGCTGACGATAAAAAAATTATCTTCTCGATGGTGGGAGTGAGCAAGGCTTTCACCCCCAATAAGAATGTGCTGAAAGACATTTACCTGTCGTTTTTCTATGGAGCGAAAATCGGTATTATCGGTTTGAACGGTTCCGGTAAATCAACGTTATTGAAGATCATCGCCGGTTTGGAGAAATCCTATCAGGGAGAAGTGGTGTTCTCTCCGGGATATTCCGTGGGTTACTTGGCACAGGAACCTTATTTAGACAACACAAAGACAGTAAAAGAAGTAGTAATGGAAGGCGTGCAACCCATTGTTGACGCACTGACAGAATACGAAGAAATCAATCAGAAGTTCGGTTTACCGGAGTACTACGAGGATCAGGATAAGATGGATGCTCTTTTTGCCCGTCAGGGCGAACTGCAAGATATCATTGATGCGACTGATGCATGGAATCTGGATAGCAAACTGGAGCGTGCGATGGATGCTCTCCGTTGTCCGCCTGAAGATCAGCCGGTAGAAAACCTGTCCGGAGGTGAACGTCGTCGGGTAGCTTTATGTCGTTTGTTGTTGCAGAAACCGGATGTGCTCTTGCTGGACGAACCTACCAACCACTTGGATGCAGAATCTATCGACTGGTTGGAACAACATCTTCAGCAATATGAAGGTACGGTTATTGCCGTGACGCACGACCGTTACTTCCTCGATCATGTAGCCGGATGGATTCTCGAACTAGACCGTGGTGAAGGTATTCCCTGGAAAGGTAACTACTCTTCCTGGCTGGAACAGAAGACAAAACGCATGGAAATGGAAGAAAAGACCGTCAGCAAACGTCGCAAAACACTGGAACGTGAGTTGGAATGGGTGCGCATGGCTCCGAAAGCCCGTCAGGCAAAGGGTAAGGCACGTCTTAACTCTTATGACAAGTTGCTGAATGAAGACGTGAAAGAGAAAGAAGAAAAACTTGAAATCTTCATTCCGAATGGTCCGCGTCTGGGTAATAAAGTCATTGAAGCGAAACAGGTGGCCAAAGCATACGGCGATAAACTATTGTTTGACGATTTGAACTTTATGCTTCCTCCAAATGGTATTGTTGGTGTGATCGGTCCCAATGGTGCGGGAAAGACGACACTGTTCCGTCTGATTATGGGATTGGAGACAGTAGATAAAGGAGAATTTGAAGTAGGAGAGACTGTAAAGGTGGCGTATGTAGACCAGCAACACAGAGATATTGATCCGAATAAGAGTGTTTACCAAGTAATTTCCGGTGGCAATGAGTTGATCCGCATGGGAGGACGTGACATCAATGCACGTGCATACCTTTCCCGTTTCAATTTCTCCGGAGGCGATCAGGAAAAACTTTGTGGTGTACTGTCCGGTGGTGAAAGAAACCGTTTACACTTGGCGATGGCTTTGAAAGAAGAAGGCAATGTACTGTTGCTCGATGAGCCTACCAATGATATTGACGTAAACACACTGCGTGCTTTGGAAGAAGGTCTGGAAGATTTTGCCGGCTGTGCCGTAGTTATCTCGCATGACCGTTGGTTCCTCGACCGTATCTGTACACACATTCTGGCTTTTGAAGGAGACTCCAATGTATTCTACTTCGAAGGGTCTTATTCAGAATACGAAGAAAACAAAATGAAACGTTTGGGAAATGAAGAGCCGAAGCGTGTTCGTTATAGAAAGTTAATGACTGACTAGTATAAAGTAATAGATTGAAGCATTTCTAATGCTTTCTGTTTCAAAATAAAAGGCTCTGCAAATATTGTAGAGCCTTTATCATTTTATAAGGTAGTGAAACGTTTATCTCTCTTTAAAAAATGTAGTATAATCGTAATGTAGTTCTAAATATTATTAATTATATTTGTGCACAGTTTTTAAAAGCAAACAATTTATATTAACTAATCAACTACATTTATGTTAAAGAGAATGCGATCTTTCTTAGTGCTAGTAATGTTGTTTATTGCTGTCACGATGAGCGCGCAGGTTACAACAGCCACGATGAGTGGTAAAGTGACCGCACAAGATGAACCAATCATTGGAGCAACAGTCGTTGCGGTTCACGAACCATCAGGCACTCGTTATGGTACAGTGACTAACGTCAGTGGTCAATTTAATCTGCAGGGTATGCGTACCGGCGGCCCTTACAAAGTAGAAATTTCTTATGTTGGTTATCAAACAGCAATTTACAAGGGAATTAACCTTTCATTGGGAGAGAATTATGTTTTAAATGTTTCTTTAAAAGAAAGCTCTGAATTGTTAGATGAAATCGTGGTGACGGCTTCAAAAAACAGCAATATGAAGAGTGACCGTGCAGGCGCTATTACTAATATTGGAGAAGAGCAGATGGCTATGATCCCTACTGTTGGACGTAGTATGAATGATATTATGCGTTTAACTCCGCAAGGAGCTAACACAGGTAATGGTTTTGCCGTAGGTGGTGGTAATTACCGTCAGTCTTCTGTAACTGTCGACGGTGCTGCTTTCAGTAATTCATTTGGTATCGGTTCTAACTTGCCGGGCGGAGGTTCACCTATTTCTTTGGATGCATTGGAACAAATAGCAGTATCTGTAACTCCGTTTGATGTTCGCCAAAGTGGATTCATTGGTGGGGCAATCAATGCTGTAACTAAAAGTGGTACCAATGATTTCTATGCAACAGCTTATACTTATTTAAATAATGAGAATTTGAATGGTGATAAGGTAGGTGATTTAGAGTTAATACGTGAGAAATCTCAAAAATACCTCTATGGCGCTAGTTTTGGAGGTGCAATCATAAAAAATAAGTTGTTTTTCTTTGTAAACGGTGAATATGAAGATAATGTAACAGCTGGTCCTAAGAGCAGAGCTCGTTTAAGCGACAGTGATGATTGGGGATCTAATACAGCCAATGTGAATCGTCCTACAGTAGGAAAGATGGATGAGATTCGCAACTATTTTATAGACAAGTATGACTATGATCCGGGACGTTATCAGGGATACTCTATCAAGACTCCGGCCTACAAGATCATGGCACGTTTGGACTGGAATATTAATGATAATAATAAACTCAATTTCCGTTTTACACGTGCCCATTCAAAAGATAATAGTGGCCCAACTTCTTCTGTTTCTCCTTTCTATGCAACAGATATTTATGATGGTGGAACAGCAGCTTCCAAAGGATCTGGGAATGTGAATCATAATGCTGCTATGTATTTTGAAAATTCTCGTTACTTCAAGGAATATAACTTTACATCGTATGCTTCAGAATGGAACTCAAAATGGTTAGATGGTAGTTTGAATAATGTGACACGTGTCACTTACTCCTTCCAAGATGAGCCAAGAAGCTATGAGGGAGCAGCAGATTTTCCATCAATTGATATTTTGGAAGACGGTGCTGTTTATGCACGTATTGGACCAGATATCTTTTCTCCGGGCAACTTAGCTCAAGCCAGAACATTTGTTCTCACAGATGAAATGTCTTATACGGCAGGTATTCATAATTTATTGGCTGGTTTCCAGTTTGAGTATAACAAGGCTACAAATGGTTTCCAACAAGCTGGTAATGGATATTATGTGTATAAATCATGGGATAGCTTCGTAAACAATGAATATCCTAAGGCTTTTGCTATCACACACTCTAATGCGGCAGATTATAGCCAATTTAAGGCTGAAATGAAAACTTTGCAATATTCATTGTATTTACAAGATCAGATGAATATTAGTGAGAACTTTAAGTTGACTGCTGGTATTCGTTTTGAGATGCCTAAATATCCTTCTCTGAAGAATAACTATAATGAAGATTTTGCAAGATGTGAGTTTGGCGGAGTAAGCTACTCTACAGATCAAGTTCCTTCTGCAAAGATATCTGTGTCTCCACGTGTAGGATTCAATTGGGATATTACCGGTGAGCGTAAATATGTTCTTCGTGGAGGTACTGGGCTTTATGTAGGCCGTTTACCATTTGTATGGTTAGTATCTGCGGTTGGAAACTCTAATGTCGGTCAGAATCAGTACTATTATACAAATGTGGCTAATGCTGCTTTGAAACCTTATTTTCAACCATCAGTATCAGGAGTTCTGAATGAATTGTATCCGAATGGCAGGGGGACTGCTGAAATTAAGTCTCCTAAGGATCCTACGATTATTGATAAAGATTTGAAAATGCCGTCTACATGGAAGACTTCATTAGCTTTTGATGCAAAACTTCCCGGAGATATTGATTTTTCGATAGAAGGCATATTTAATAAAGATATCAATCCTGCCGTTATTTCTAATAAAGCTATTAAGCCTTCAGAAGCTACGATCACTTTTAATCCGAATGATACACGTGACTCATATAGCAAATACTCTGATGCTTCATGGACAAATGCAAAAGACCAGAATGTATTCTATATAGAGAATGGTGGTCACAAGGCCCATTATTATTCTATTACTACTCAATTAGCTAAATCTTTTGATTTTGGCTTGTATTTGTCTGCAGCATATACATATTCGAAAGCTAAGGCGTACAGTGATGGTATTGGTGATCAGGTAACTTCTGCATATAGAACAAATACTTATTCTGTAGGCGGTATTAATGAACATGAAACAGGTTATGGTACCTATGTTTCTCCTCACCGTATTGTAGCTTCAGCTGGTTATCGTTTGGAATATGCTAAAAGATTTGCTTCCTCATTATCATTCATTTATGAAGGAATGAATATGGGATATGCTGGTGGTTATGGTTATGCTCGTTATTCCTATACATTTGCTGGCAACATTGTTGGCGATGGTGGAGCTAATAACTTGTTATATATTCCTGCTTCAAGAGAAGAGCTGAATAATTGGACATTTGCGGAAAAAACATATAATAGTGTAAATAAAACATATGATGACTATAAATTAGACGGGCAAATTTATAGTGCGGATCAACAAAAAGATGACTTTTGGGCATATATCAACCAAGATAGCTATTTGAAGAAGCACAAAGGTGAATATGTAGATCGCGGTGGAGTGGTTATGCCTTGGCATCATCAATTGGATTTGAAATTTATGCAAGATTTCTATCTTAAAGTTGGTGGTAAACGTCATACTCTTCAATTTGGTGTTGATATTAAGAACTTCTTGAATTTGTTAAATTCAGATTGGGGATTGTATAAGACCGTAAATAATACCAATCTCTTGGCTTACGATAAGGGAAATAGTACTACTGGAGAAGGCAAGGGATATACATTCCAAAAGAATAGTGGCAAAAGGTTGACGGAAACTTATACAGAGTATAAAGATTTTAGATCTACTTACTCTGTTCAGTTTAGTCTTCGTTATATATTCCATTAATTCGATAAAATCTCAAAATAATGAAAGGCTGTCTCGTTTGTTCGGGACAGCCTTTTTTATTATCAGTAAGATTTTGATTTAAACGGAATATCTTTAAGGATATGATTATTTGCTTATCATCCTCTTACTCTTTTATAACTTCACCCTCATCACCACCGGATTATGATCGCTATAAGTAAGATCCGGAGAGAAGTAATCCGTACTATTCAGTTCCGGTGAATGGAGAATATAGTCGATTCTTAACAGATGCTTGAAAAACTTGAAAGTATACATATACCCATGACCACTCGTCTGAAAACCATCCTGCAACTTATCACCTTTTACAGTGTGATAAACATACGAAGACGGCAGAGAGTTAAAGTCACCGCAGATGATAGTAGGATAGGGGGAGGCAGCTATCAGTTGCTTTAGAGTATTAGCTTGTGCGGCACGTTTCCGGAAATTCTCATGCAATCCGTCAATCAATCCCACAGCGGCACGTTCCACCCTTTGAGAATCATCCGTGCGGAGTCCCTTTTCCAGTTTGCGCTTGTTCTGGCTCACTTCCGTTGTTTGGAGATGATTGTTGAACAGACGGATAGTACGGCCATTAATCTCAATATCACACCAGAGACTGCAATTTTTCGAATCAGGATAGACGATAAGATTCTCCTCCTTGATGGGGTAACGGCTGAAAACAGCCAGTTGCAACAAATGTTTTCCCTCGGGAGAAATAGGAATAAAATGATACGGCCAATCAGAAAGAACCGCAGCTATACTGTCTACACCAAACTCATCATTAATGCCAAACTCCTGAAAACAGAGAATATCTGCTTGTAGATTTCTCATGTAAGAAGCTATCTCTTTGCATGAATAACCGGTATCCTCATGATTAAAGGCATCAACGTTGTAAGTAGCAACAGTTAGAATACCAGGAGTATACGCGTTCATTTTGACCATTGGAGCCGAAGCCGGACTGAAAAAAGGAGAACGAATCACACAACTAATATAGCTCCAGTTACTAAATATAGCAATCAGAGGGATGAAAACCCAACACCGCCAACGGATCGTCCAGTAGATGACAGAAGCAAGATTAGCCAACAAAAGTATCGGTAAAATCAAACCGATGAAAGGCATAAATTTGAAACTATCCGGTGTGGCATTACCTACGAAGGCGCCCGCAATGGTAACTCCTGCCAAAATACTGGTCAGCACGATGGATATGTAATAAAACAGTCTGTAAAAGGCTTTCATCTAATCTAAATTATTGGGTGATTATATCACTATTAAAGCGTTTACTATATAATATGTACTCTATAATATGTATTCTTTTACGAAGGCGACAGCCATTTATGAATCATGGCTCTTAGCTTATCATCCGCTATCGGTTTAGCTATAAAATCGTTGCATCCGGCTTCCTTCGCCGCTTTCCGGTCCTGCTCATAAGCAAAGGCACTTTGAGCAATGATAGGAACAGTGGCAGACAGCTCCCGAATGATCTTCGTAGCCTCCAATCCATCCAGATTCGGCATTTTAATATCCATCAGGATAAGATCGGGTTTCACCTCATCGAACATCGTGACAACCTCCATTCCGTCATGTGCACGTATAATCCGGTGCTCCTTACCTAAGATAGCCTCCAATAAATCAAAGTTACTGTCCGTATCTTCGGCAACCAAAATACAGGCATGTCGTGTATTTACAGCACTTTTCATTTCCCCGCTCGTCTCATCACCATTCTTTTTCTCCGAATCTACACTCACAGATTCTGCAACCGTATACGGCAAAGTAAATGTAAACGTCGTTCCCTTGCCAAACTCGGAGCTGACGGAAATCCTGCCACCGAGACGCTCAACGATAGATTGACAGATAGATAATCCCAACCCGGTGCCCTGTGCATGATTGTTCAGCTTGGCAAAGCGTTCGAACACACGACCCACTTTCTCCGGCTCAATTCCCGTTCCGGTATCCGTTACGTGGAAAACAATCTGGTTGTCCACCAGCTTGTAACCATAACTGATACTTCCTTCTTTCGTAAACTTGACAGCATTCCCAATCAGATTTGAAATCACCTGGAACACCCGGTTCTTGTCCGTTTCAATCATCAGAGTCTCGTCCGAAGGTTCATAAACAAGACTTACTCCCTGCGGAGTGCGGAATATATGAGCATCGTGCACTTCCCGGCAGAGATTATGTAGGCTGGCAGGTCCGAAAGAAAATTCAATAGTCCCCGATTCAATCTTCGAGAGATCGAGAATCTCGTTGATGAGTTGCAAAAGACGCTCGTTGTTCGCGTTTACGATGTTGTAATACGTCTTTCGTTCTTCCGCATCATCACTTTCGGCAATGAGATGTGAGAATCCCACAATAGCATTCAGCGGAGTACGTATCTCATGACTCATATTGGCAAGGAAAGCCGATTTTAAATTATCAGACATTTCCGCTTTCTCCTTCGAAGACAGTAGCTCCCGCTTCATCATTTCCAGTTCCGTGACATCCCATTCGATGCTGACGATGATAGGCGAAGACAATTCATCCCCATCCACCCGGATCTTCCGTTTGTCAAGGATAATCAGGTTTCCGTTCCGGTCCTTTCCTTCCACCGTCCAGTGCAGACCTTTTCCGCTGGTGGCCACTTGAATATCCTCCTGTCTCTTCTTCTCGGCCACGATAGGCGGATAGAAATCGAAGTCATTCTTACCGACAGGATCGTTCTTGTAAAGATCGCGGTTATAAGCCTCCCGGTTCCGGTAAATGTACCGGAAATCATTATTGATTTCCTTCACTACAATTCCCGCGGGGAGATTATTGATCGTCGTATCCATGATTTGATTCAGCCGTTTGATTTGGGCCTCATACCGAATCCGTTCGGAAATATCATGGGCAAACGACCAGTAACTTTCTTCACCGGAATCATTGGTGACGTTGTACATCGTACATTCGTAAGCCAATATATCTTTATTGATTTTCGACGGATGGTGAGCCACAAAGTTACTGCTAATACCATGTCTGGCATTTTTACAGCGTTCGTCCCAAGCCTCTTGCGTGGGCATATCTGCGGCAACATTATAGATTTTCAGCTGGCTGATATCCTCACTTTCGGAGATACCGTGATTGTGCAGGAAACGGCGGTTGGCGAAGATGATCGTACCATCGGGTCTGGCGGCAAAGATACTCTCTTTGGCGTTGTTGATAGCGTGCGTCAACGTGTTGATGTCGTTTCTGCGATGCTGTATGTCCGTGATATTCTGAATATACCCCTCGATATTGAAACTACCGTCGGAGCGCTCTTCACGCAAATAAGTCTGGATACGCATATAGAAGATTTCCCCGTTCAGGCGGACGCGATAGCTGATGCTCTCCATGTTGAGCTCCCTTTCGTTCCCCCGACACCATTCCCTGAAACTCTGACGGTCTTCTTCTACAATCAGTTCCACATATTTTTCAATGGCGAGATTCTGCACACTTTCCTCACACAAAACGCCTGTATAACCCAAATAATGGAAAACGTTCTGGTTCGTATTGTATGCCCATTGTCCTATCTGGGCAACCTTCTGGATGGCCCTTAGAGTAAGATTCGCCTGCTCCAGCCGACGCTTCACGTTACTTCTCTGCGTGATGTCACGATATTGGCAAAGCACCATGCCGTCATACGGAAACATGAGGCATTTGAAGTAGAAGATTTCGTCATTCAGCACCAGCTTGAAGTTCTTGCTGATGCTACGCTGTTCTTCGAGTACAATCTGAAAGATGGGCATCACCCTCTCTCTTGTATATTCCGGTAAAAGCTCAAATATATTTTTTCCTAAAAGTATATCCTCTTGCAGAAACCATAGATCACAATGAGGCTCAATGTCTACGCAGACGCCATGTCTGTCAACCAATAGCATTGTATCTGCTGTCAGTTTCAATATTCTTTGTGCGTTATTCGCATCATGTAATATTCTGTCCATGTTTGTTTTTTATTAGATATTAAAGACTTATATCTCCTATAAGGATAACAAAAGATTCCGGCATTTGTTCTTACTTTTCGGCGCGCTTCGCCTTTTCCCAGGCTCCGCTTCCTTTTTTCTTCTTGAGATAGCGGATGCCTTTCAGCACATTGACATTCATAAATAAAAAGTAGTAGGGGATAAAGAGCAACTTGTTTTTTATCTGTTTCGTAGATAGGTAATATCCCCAATATCCCAACCCGTAAAAAAGAACCTGCATGGCAAGCAGCACTCCGTAAAATATGGTAGAACCACCCAACAGCAGAATCGCAATATTCAGCGGGAAGAGCGCAAACAACAGGAACGGAGTAATAGACCATCGCAATACCCGGTGCGACGTATATTGAAAGCTAAGTATCCCGTAACGGAAAGGATTCAGCAACGGACGAAGCCGCCAGATGGACTGCAATCCTCCCGCAGCGATGCGCACTTTCCGCTTTTCTTCTTCGCGCATATCTGCCGAACCGCTTTCGATGGCATAAGCATTCGTACAATAAGCGATGGTGTAACCTTTCATTGTGATCCGGAGTGAAAGAATAAAATCGTCGAGCAACGTATCCGGTTCCATCGCTTCGAATAGCTCGTTACGCACGGCAAACAGTTCGCCTGCTGCTCCTACGGCCGAGTAGAGCCGTGCATCAAGTGCTTTCAGGGTTGATTCGTATTTCCAGTAAATACCTTCACCACCGGCAGCCGCCCCGTCTTTGGTCTGCACAGCAATTCGTTTTTCACCAGCCACGCAGCCCACTTTCGGATCCTGGAAAGCAAGCACGATTTCCCGTATGGCCTCCCGGTTCACCATCGTGTTGGCATCCGTAAAAACAACGAGCGGAGTATCCACCAACGTCATTCCACGTGTCATTGCAGCCGTCTTACCTTGCCGGAGCGGTTGGAAATGTACGGTCGCTTTCCCCTGCCAACGCGTCTGCAATCGTTCGTTCGTACCGTCATCGCTTCCGTCCGTCACCCATACGATGTGCAGCTTGTCCGCGGGATAATCCAGCTCAAGACTGTTTTCCATCTTCTCGTCCACTACATCTTCTTCGTTGAAAGCCGTAATGAAAAGGGTAACTTCCGGCAGGTCTGCGTCCGATGCCGGCAACGAACGCTTCACAGGCTTCACGAAAAGCTCTTTCAACTTGACAAGAATATAAAGCACAATTCCATAGCCCAAATAGGTGTAGAACACAACGAACAGGGCAAACCAGAAAATAATTTCAAGACAAAGGGTAATGGTTTCGTTCATAGCTATATTTGTTTATTTTTCTTGCATCGTTTTACATTCAGCTCTTATTAGCCTCTTATTTCATTTTATTCAGCTCGTTTCTTCAACTCCGTCTTTTTATCTGAATCTTTCAGCATATTCACAAAGTAGTTGGCATCCGCTTTGGCAGAAGCATCTGCCGGATTCGCTTCATAGCGTTTCACGAAATTCTCGGCGTGTTCCGCCAGGTATTTCCGGCAGTCGATATTTAGCATAAAAATATCTTTATGGTCACCATAAGAGAGTCCTGTAACGTCTTCATTTGATTCTATGCTTTCAATGTCCTCCATTTTAAGTCCCAGGATATTTACAGTCACAGAAGGATAATAGAAAGGAGCGGAATCCTCCCCATTCAGATTTAGCGTCAGTTTCCACGTGTGCGTATCTGTTTGTTGGATTTCCGGTTTGCTGTGTAGGCGATAATAATAATACTCATAATATTCCTCTTGGTTGGTAAACCACATTGAGTCGTCACCATCCCGTCCGTATGTATCGTTGAGCCATTTCAGGAAGTCCACCCAGCCGGTATCTGTATTATGAGCGCCTATAGAGATAGCTGCCCGATCTTCTTTCGGAAGCTCCAGTTCCTTGAGAATAGCCGCCTTAATCATATCCGGATTTGTTAGCCCGCTACCCTGGGGTGGGTCATAGAAAGCTCTTTCGATCACTACTTGTTCAAGATCTCTTTTCTCTTGAAATGGATAGAGTTTTATTGCTCCGCTTTGTGCACACAGGGTTCTGATTTTATCATATCTCAAAGCAGCTTTGATATAATTTTTGTCTCCATTAGGCTCTGCCAGCATTTTACAAGTTCGATTATTCAGTTTCTCACGTATCATGCTTTGAGCAACAGGAAATTGTGCCAGTAACTTATCTTCTGTTTTTTCTTCGTCAGGTAGATTCAGGTCATGGAAAGCAATGCTTACTCCGTAGTTCATCATTTCCTGCAAGTTACCCCATACTAACATTGTCTTTTTATAAAAGCGAAAATAATCTCTTGTATATCCATTTTGTACCCATGTTTTTGTGTTCATTAAATCATCATCGGCAGCCACGGTAGTTCCAAAAGAGAAGCGTACTTCCTGTCCGGTACCATTGGTGGTAGCTAATGTTTTTCCCAATGAATAATAATCAGGAGGCAAATCACCGTTTTGCAGATGAGCCAAATCGCAGTAGTAAATATAAGATAAAGGTTTGCCATGGATAGCAGCCCATGTATACGAAAAGGCTGAATGCATACAGTCGTCCTGTGTCATAAGAAACAGCCAATCTTTGTTATATTTCAATGTTGGTATTTCCGTATACAGATATCCTACCTGTCTGTCTGTCTTCAGGTGAATAGTTATTTCTATTTCTTTATCAGCAGTTTCAGCATCGAAAGGATATATGAATTCTGTTGCGCAGATGACATCCCGCCTCTTTCCATTATCCTGATCTTCATCCCCGTCTTTATCTCCTTGATATAGGTTCAATTTTCGGATACATCCCGACATAACCAGACTAAGAATTAAAAATAAAACGATACTGATATTGAGATTCTTGTACATAGGCTTTCCTTTCTTACTTCTTTTTTACGAGATTACTCTCCTCATCCTTATATTCCTTCTTCTTGGTAAAAAGTCCTCCGATTCCTTTCAATCTGCTGACGACACGTACCTTGAAACTATTGAACAGAGTTCCGTCGGCTCCCACCGTCCCATATCCCGTCACGGCACGCGCACGTCTTTTCCGTACAAATGCAATCTTTCCAAATTGCTTGAGCTGCAAAGCCAGATACCCGTCTTCGCCGCGGATAATGTCCGTGCGAATTCCCGTTTTCCTCGCATATTCCGTCCGGTAAGCAAATACCAGTCCGCGCACACTAAGCTCTGGACGCTTGAAAGACTGCAACCATAAATGCAAGTCGCGTGCAGCCTCATAGATTTTCAGCCCTATCCAAGAATGATCCTTGTCAGGAATATAACTCCAAAGCGAGCTGACAGCCACTACACCCGGCTTTTCGAGCGCATCCACCATTGTTTCCACATACTTTGCCGGATACATCGTGTCAGAATCAATGTTGATATGATATTTTCCACGGGCATGGTTCAGTCCGCAGAGACGGGCAAAACCACAACTATGTTGCGTTTCCGTGAAATAAGGCACACCGCAAGCCTCGTAAATCTCCGCTGTGCGATCTTTCGATTCGTTGTCCACACCAATGATTTCTACAGGATATTTACATTGCATCTCGCTCAACGACCAGAGACAGGCGAGCAGATGTTTTTCCTCATTGTATCCGATGAGCGATACAGTGACAAGCGGTTCGTTACTCTGCAATCCGGCCAGATTGTGGCGTACTTCCTCGATAACGGCTTGCGGAGCTTCCGCAAAAGGTTTCTCATATACCTGTAAATACTTAGAATACCATTCCATAGATATTGAATACTTTATTTGTTTTCATTAACCGGGATAATCAGACTTTCAAATAGTTGTTTCCATTGTTCGGCAATATTTTCTATCCGGAAACGTTGGACGTCCATACGCGCCTGCTGTCCCATTTTCTTGCGTATATCTTCATTCTCTATTAAATAAGAGATTTTCTCCGCCAACTGTTCGATATTCCCGTCTTCTACCAGCAAACCGTCTTTTCCGTCGCTGATAATATCCCGCGGGCCGCAGGGACAGGTGAATGATACGGGCGGCACGCCACATGCCATTGCTTCTATAATAACCATTCCAAAACCTTCGAAACGTGATGAAAGGGCAAAAATTGAACTTTCACAGTACTTATCGACAATATTGGAAACAGTAGGTTCCAGTATGCAACTGGCAGTAATTCCTAAAGAGTTAATCTGTTGTTGCAGTTGCTCGCGCATACCGTCTCCGTAGATACGCAGTATCCAGTCGGGATGCTTTCTGGCAACAAGTTGCCAAGCCGGGATCAGGCGGTCGAATCCTTTCTGTGGAACATATCGTCCTACTGCTATAACCTGCTTATGACTATCGTCAGACATTTGGTCGGGAAAAAAAGGAAGAGGGTTATGGATCACTTCAACATTATCCAATTCTGTCCATTCCTGGGCATCCTCATGGCTCAATACGATAAAACGTTTTAACTGGCGAAGTTGTCGATATAATTGAGCTCTCCAATAATTGCTTACGATTGTCCGTAAGAATGCGGGCAGGCGACTATTGCTGAAATCTCGGTAGTTAGATTTGTTAAAGTGTATTTCACCCAACTTCACGCTACCGTCCGTCATCCGATTAATGAAATTGATGTCACGGCGGAGCAGGGAGATAGTAATGTCCGGACGAATCTGGTGCAGACATTCGTTGAGTTTCCTTTTAAACCGTCCTTGTTTTGCAATATATTTAGGTAGTTTTTTATAGAATGACATTCCGTTCAATTCATCATAATCAATGTCGAGCTGATGAAGAGTGATGGACGGATGCAGTTCGTAGTACGGTTTCTTGCTCTTCCCGTCTGTGAGGATGATATGTATTTCATAACCAAACACTTCGGCGAAGTAATTTGCTTTCAGTGTCAATACCCGTTCCATGCCGCTAGGGTAGTAGAGGGCGGGGATGCAGTAGGCTATTTTCATGTTTATCAGAATATTGTTTGTTATTAATTGTGTTTTTGTTTATTTATCTTTAGTCTTTATGGCGTCGATCACTTTCTGCATCTGCGCCCTCCACGATAGCGGGCAGACCGATTCGCGTATCTCGGCAGGCGTCATTTTCAGCGTCTTCCGGAAGTCGATCAGTCCCTGAATATCCACCGGAGATTCGTCGGGTGCCACCTTCCATACATACGGCATGTGGTCGAAGTCGTCGTCGGTTTCCGAGTAAGTGAATGCGAAGCCACGTGCGGCATACTCTCGGTTTTTCAACGTTTTGATATACGTAATTCCGCTGCGGTGGCGTCCCAGGCTACCAATGGCAAAATCTGCTTTTTCGAACATCGCATCCAGTTCGTCGCCATGCAAAGGACCATGTAGAAGAACATACGGTTCGAGATGGTTGTCACGGACAACAGGCAAGATCCCCGCCCGTTCCCGTTCGCCGGACAGCGGGCCTACAATATGGAAATATACTTTATATTCCGGATTGTTGCGGTAATAATCTGCCAATCCGCGCACAAGGCGGTCGAAGCCGTGCCAGTAGTGCACTTCCGCCACTCCGATCAAGTGCAACTCTTTCGAAGTGTCATTCTGCTGCTGCTTCATCGGAATCGCTTCAAAATCAATTCCGTTGGAGATGCGTATGGTGTTTCCGCCAAATATTTCTTCCGCATTGGAGAAAGTGACAATACCGTCCAGAGCCTTTGCGAGCTTGTGACGGAAACAGCGGTCGATGGCCAGATGAAATTTCATGGAACGGGTGACGTACTCCTGATCGTAAGGATAAGTAGGAATTTCCATCACCACTTTTGCGCCTGTACGTTTCAACGACTTCACCAGCCGGAGGGTGAACGGACTGGCATTGTGAAAAGAGCGCATATATACAAAGTCGATTCCTTCGCGGCGTGCATAGTCGACAATAGGAGAGTAGTAGACACGTTTCCAAATCTTTGCGGCAAAGCCCGTGCCGAAATCGGCGATCACTTCATCATCCACCATCCAACGCCGTTCGCCATAAGAGGTCACATCATAATGACACAAGCGAACATCCACTCCACAATCTTTGAGGGCTTTCACCTGATAACGTATCTTCTTACTAATTCCGTTGGCCTCATTGAAGCCGTGAAATATAAGGAAAAGAGCTTTCATTCTTTTTTTTCAGTATTCAATAATTGTTTATTCTGTTTTTTCTTTCTCAAACTGTTTTTTTTCTTCCTCAAACGATTTGGGCGATGATTTGTTTCCGGTATTCTTCTCCGGCATCCGCCACTTCGCTGCCAATGGCAGTTTCGTTGACATATTTTCGTTCCAGTTTCACTTTTTTATGGGCTCCCATCCGCCACCATTCATACTCTACGTCCACATGACCAACGTCGATGGCCTGATAGCCGGCTTTAAACAAATCGTAGGCCAACACAGTGGCTGCGGGGCCGAGGGCAATCAGAAACAAGGCTTCTTTTTCCACTTTGCAGGCCTCCCGCTTGATGTCTTCCAGGCGTTCGAATGCATCTCTGGGCGGACAGAGAATACGCCGGATGCTCCGGGCATTATCGAAAAGATCGTTGCCCACTCCGAGCCGGCTTTTCTCCCCTTCGATGAAGACGATGTCCCGGTTGTCCCAAATGCCCTTCATGTCGTGAAACCATCGGGCGGAATCTTCTTTGCGGGCAAAATCCATATACGGACGGGTGACGAATGTATTATAATATTTTCGTCCCGCTACCAGCAAACGGTCCCACCACGAACCGTACAGATAAAAATGAGTTCTCCAGAACCGGCGACTTTTGCGATTGTAGCGATACAAATCGCGGAATGCGTCGGAGATGCAGACAATATGTCCTTCTTCGTGACTTTGCAGCACTTCGGTCAGTCTTTTAGCCAATAACGGATCACCTTTCTGGAAACGGATTTCCTTTTCCGGACTGGTGAGCAACACTTCACCGTCGCCAAAACGGCTGACAGAGCAACGGTCGTCGATGATTTTACGTATCGTTTCGTCGATGGAAGCTACTTGCGGTGTGATTTTTCTCTTTTTCCGCAAGACGATGTACCAAAAATTGTACCATTCCACAGTGCTACCATATCTTATTTTATAACGTAGCGTTATAAAAATGTCGCGTATATTCATAGCTATAGACTTTTTTTTCTGAACGACCGCACTTTACCGATAATGTCATACTCATGCGTCATCTGTATATAAATGCCAAAGATAATAAAACTAACGATACCTTTAGCAATAATTGTCACAAAAATGTTCATCCCTTCCAGCGCATACTGCATTGGAATGAGGGCTAATGCTATCAAAATGCTAATCACCAACGGAGAAATAAGCTGACGGATGAACGGCCAGGCACTTTGCCGGAAGGTCACCCGGTACATCTGCCAATAACACTGTATGAAGTTGATGGTGAATGTCACCACAATGCAACTGGCCACTGCTGTCAGGGTTCCAAAATGGAAGATGCCGAGCAAAATTCCCGCCACGTTGAACGCGGACGAAAACACTCCGCACACAAACAAACTTCGTGTATCGCCTGCCGCTTGAAAGATGGAGCCGGACGAAGAGAGTATAATCTGAATCCCTACGGAGAGCGACAGTATCCGGAACACGGGTACGGACGGCATCCATTGATCGCCGAAAATAATAAGCGTCACTTCCTCTGCCGTGAAGAAAAGCAGCACGCTAAGCGGCAGACCGATAAAGGCGAGGAAACGGACGATACGTTCGTAAGAACTCAACAGTTTTCCCTTGTCATTCTGGAAATCGCTGAAAATAGGGTGCATCACCGGAGTGATTACCTGCGTGATATTCTGCAAGGGCAGCATCATCAAACGATACGACTTTTCGTAATATCCCAGATCGGACATACTCATATATTTACCAATCAGCAGTTTGTCCAGATTGCGGCTGAAATAGTTGATAACATTGAACAGGAATTGATAGGCGGAATAGGAAAATATCTTCCGGAGTACCGTCAGTCCGAGTGTGAAACGCAACCGTTGCGGATAACGCTGAAAGGAAATCACGAAGATCAGTACGCTGGATACGATTGGATTGATAATCAATGCGTACAATCCTGCTCCGCAGAGGGCGGCGGTTACCGCGGCTGCACCTGCCGAAATCTGGATGACGAAGCTACGGATGGCAATGAATTTAAATTCTTTGTTCCGGTAGAACATGGCTCCCGGCACGATGGTGGCGGAGGCGAAGAACAGGTTGACGGACAGCAGTTGGCACAGGATGCGCAGGGTGTCGCTTTGGTAGTAATCGGCGATGATCCACGAAGAAGCGAAAAACAGGATGCTGATTCCGATGCCCGTCCATATAGTAAATGAGAAGATGTCCGACAAATCATCTTTAGTCAGCGATTTGTGCTGCACGATGGCGGGAGACACTCCCATGTCGGTGAGAAGATTGAAGAAGGCGATGATTACGGTGGCAACAGCTACGATACCGAAGTCGTCCGGTGATAGCAGACGGGCCAGAATTCCTGCCACAACAAGGGATATGACGACGCCACTGTATTTGGCCAGCGCTGTGTAAAATACCCCCGAAAATAATTGACTCTTAATGTTATTAGCCATTGATTGCTTGTTTATATGTTTGCGCGTATGCTTGTCCCACTTTGCGGATGCTCATGTTTTCCATACCGTATGCGTAATTCACTTCCCCTTGTCCCCATGCGGCAAGCCGGCGGGCTTCTTCGAGTGCTCGCAGGATGTCTTTCTTGTCGTCGGGATCGAAAGTCGGGTTACCGGTTTCGGAAAGCAGTTCGCCGATGTTTCCCACCTTGGGACCCACCACAACTTTGTGGTAGAGGAAGGCGAGGGGGACATTGCCCGAATTCAGTATATCTTTCCGCTGGATGAATATCACGTCTGAAGCAGCCATATAGTAGGGCAGGTCGCAGTTGTCTATCAGCTCGTCGTTGGCTCCCGCTTGTAGTTTATACATACGGTTGAGCAGCGGCATGAGCAGATAGTATCCGGCTTTTGAAATCCATTGTTTGATGAAATTCCTGCCATAGCTGTTGCGTCTCGAGAAAGGGTAGAGGCGCGGAGCCAGCAGCATCTTGTGCTCCTCGTCCCAGGCGCGGAAAGCTCCGAGCACCATGCGTATTTCTTCACGGTTGCGGAATTTTCCGAAAGCCGTGACGATGAATGCATCTTGCGAGAGGTTGAGATACTGACGTGCACGCTCTACGCTGATATCTTCTTTGTAGGTATATTGGTAAATGTGATGAGGAATGACAACATTCTGACTGTCAGGATACTTCGTGAGAAATTCGTCCCGGCTAAACCGTCCCATGTGTACAACGATATCACTCTGCGATTCGATAATGTCATAGGCCCGGCTGATGATTCCGTTTGCGTAATGCGGACGGACATTGTGGCGTGTGTAGACAAAACGCGTTCCCCCGGAACGAAAAAAACTGATTCGCTCTTCCAGACGCCTGATGATATCAGGATCGTTGCATGTCCATCCCACCACTTCTTCCGGCCACTGGAAATGTATGATGTCATAATGCTTATCCGAGTTCCAAAACTCTTTTGTGGAACATCGCACGTCAATGCCAGCCATCCTGATCGCATCGCACAAAATGGGTACGAACAAGTTGTCCGTATCCCCGTTTTCTCTAAAGACAATGAGTGCTTTTACCGATGGATTGCTTGTGTCTTCACTCTCATTCATGTTTTTTCCTTTGGTTTTGACAGCTACGCTGTGCTGCAAAGGTAATAAAAGATATGATATTTCTATCTTTTTCAGGATTTAAATTCATACTTTGTCGCTATTCTGTTGATGAGAAAATATATCAGTCCGTCTTATCATGTCAATAAGTTTTTCCGTGTAAGGGATTTTATGCTCTTCCATGTGAAGTCGGAAAAAGTTACATGCACATATATAGTTACTTAGGCTGATGTGGCTTGTACTGTTTTTATACCTGTAAAAAGTGGCTTCGTTAATGCCGAGATGAATGCACAGATCCTCGATTGTGAGATGACATATATTAAGGAATTCATTGATTAAAATTATTCGATATTTATACTGTTCTTCTACAAACTTAATTTCCTCGATTTCAACTGATGTGTAATTACGATGCTTTTCCATTTATTTTATTGCTTTATGTTAAATATGTTGCAAATATCCGATAAAAAAGAATACGTTGTCTCGCAAAAATGCGAGATATGTAATAAAAAAGTTTCCACACCTTTGCAGTCGGATTTTTTTATGTTGAATTTTAGATACTTAGCTATTATAATGAAGAAAGACCAATATTTTAATTTGGAGGTAAATTTATTGAATGACGATAATATTGCCGTTATGATGTCGGAGTTGGATGCTGCGGAAGCGATCGGAATTTATATGATGTTGTTGCTGCATCTCCGAACAAAAGATGATTATGAATCATCCTGTCAGCCCTTTTTGCTAAAGGCGTTTGCCCGGCGTTATGATGTGGACCCGGAAATACTGAAACGGGTGTTGTATGAATTCAATCTTTTCGAGGTGGATGAAGAACGGAAAACGTTTCGTTCTCCCTATCTCGACAGGGTGATGAAAAGGCTCGAAGAAAAGTGGAGATTGAATGCTGAAAACGGTAAAAAAGGAGGTCGGCCGAAGAAGTCTGTCCGAAGCGCTGAAACGCCCGCTGGCAAGGGGCAAAAACCGAACGAAACCCAAGAGAGGAGAGTAGAAGAGAACAAGGGTATTTCTTCTGTTGTAAACAACAGCAGCAATACCGGTGCGATACCGCAGGTTGCTGCTGTTGGTGCTGGTGGTGGAAATGGAAGTTCTCCGGTGGCTTCTGCTATCGTTGCTGCCGGGGTGGAGATTCGTCCGTCGACTCCTGCGATTACCGGAGGCGGTATGCGGATTCGTCCGATAGATGAAGAGAGTCAACGTCCGTTGCAGCCCGTAGAATCTTGGGAAAACTTGGTCGACCAACTTGCTGCCTCCGAATCCTACATGGAACTGGCAGGCCAACACTCCGGTCTGGGACGCCTTTTTCTCGATCATCGGCCGCAAATCATCAGGCTGTTCAAAGATCATATACGTCTTTATGGCAAGACTGCCGAACTACTTTTTCTGGAAGATGTGAGACGGTATTTCTCTAATTATATTGCTGCCGGATCTACCAGTTGCCGTGTGTTGCGTGAAGCATTGGTGGCAGGAATGAGAGAGAAAAACGACCGGAATGACGGCCGTTTTGAAGACAGGGTTAATGGGCAACGGACCTATCTGGGGCATCCCATTCCGAATGACGCGCCACCACGACCGGATGCGTCGGCAGTATGGGATGATGTGAAAAAGAAATGGGGACATTGAGCCCGCACTTCATTTGCATTGTGCCCGTACCTCGTCCTATCTGTACCCACGTCTTACTGATATGATGCCCGCACCTCACCGATGTTTAGCCCACTCTCCGGACTTGATAAGCCCGTGGGTGATGAAATTTAATTCCCGAATGGCGCTATTGCACTTTTTCGGTCAACCGTTTGAAACAATTTGAAAAAGAAAGAAAATTATGAGAAATTTTGCCAGTTATGATGTCGACATTCGCGGAAAATCGAGCGGTGTCCTCAAGACGATTTGTAAAAAATGTCTTCCTACCCGGAAGAACAAGCGCGACCGTTCGCTGCGTGTCAACGTCGACACGGGACATTGCCACTGTTACCATTGTGGAGCCGATTTCTACGTCCCCGATGAGATTGTTGAACGCGAAAAGGCCGAACGTGCGGCAGCTCGCAAACGTCGTGCGGCAGCCATTCCGCAGCATTTCCAGCGTCCTGTGTTCGATGCCTCGAAAACCACACTTTCCGAAGACATGGAGCGTTGGCTGGTGGAGACGCGTTGCATCCCTCAATCCGTCATAGCCGCATTGCGCATCACCGAGCAGGAAGAATTTATGCCACAATCCGGCAAAAAGGAACGTTGCATCTGCTTCAACTACTTTGAGGGGGAGCAACTGATAAACACTAAATTTCGCGCTCTCCCCAAACTTTTCAAAATGGTGCAGGGGGCCGAACTGATTCCCTACAACATCGATTCCATCGTAGGGCAAACCTCCTGCATCATCCACGAGGGCGAACTGGATGCTGCTTCTTCCATCGCCGCGGGATTTAAAAGCGTCATCTCCGTGCCAGCCGGAGCCAACTCGAACCTCTCCTGGCTCGACCGCTTTATGGAAACTCATTTCGAGGACTTGAAAGAAATCATCATCGCCGTAGATGCCGACTCTGCCGGGCTCAAGCTACGTGATGAACTCATCAACCGTCTGGGAGCCGAGCGTTGCCGGGTGGTCACCTATGGGCCGGAGTGCAAGGATGCCAATGAGCATCTCTGTAAATATGGAATCCAAAGTCTCCGCATTGCCATCGAACAAGCGGCAGAAGTGCCTCTTGAGGGAATTTTCACCGCTGCCGATTTGCATGCCGATCTGCGTGCTCTTTTCGACAACGGTTTCGGTCCCGGTGCTGATACGGGTTGGGAAGCGATGGATAATATCTGTACCTACGAGCGCCGTCGTCTCCTTATTGTGACCGGAGTGCCCGGTGATGGAAAATCCGAATGGATTGATGAGCTGGTATTGCGTCTCTGTCTGCGTCATCAATGGAAGATTGCTTTCTTCAGTCCGGAAAATAACCCTGTTGTCTATCATCTCCGAAAACTGATAGAGAAACTTACCGGCCGTCGTTTTCAGAATGGTTGTGGCATGACGGAGGGGCTTTTGATACGTTCGGAGGAATATCTGACTGAAAACGTTTCTCACATTTCTTTGAATGGCAATGTGACGCCCGACCGTGTGCTTGCCAAAGCTCGTGAACTGGTTGTCCGCCGGGGATGTCGTATCATTGTGCTCGACCCGCTCAACCGTTTCGACCACAATCCTCTGCCGGGGCAAACGGAAACGCAGTATCTTTCTAATTTACTGAATAAATTCTCGGAATTTGCAACGCAATATAACTGTCTGGTGGTGGTCGTTGCCCATCCCCGCAAAATGAACCGCAACCTCGTAACGAACACGACTCCCCGTGTGGAAATGTATGACATCAGCGGTTCTGCCGATTTTTACAACAAAGCCGACTACGGAATCGTAGTGGAACGGGACAAGGATGCGGGCGTCACCCGTGTGTATGTCGATAAAGTGAAATTCAAACATCTGGGCACGGGCGGAGTAGCCAGCTTTATCTACGACCCCGTGAACGGGCGTTACCTGCCTTGCCAAGAATCACACGATCCCGCCGTCCCTGTGGAAAAACGTATCTCCAACACGGTGTGCGACAGTTCCTGCTGGCTACCGGAAAAAGATTTACTAGGTGATAAATGGTAAATGATAGATGATAGGTGATAGATGATAGTTGATAGATGATAGGTGATAGATGATAGTTCTGCCATCTATCATTTATCACCTATCACCTATCAACTAATTTAAGGTTCTTGGAGTACTTCGACGATGAGTCTTACTTGTGCGGGAGTGTAGTATCTGCTACGTGGATTCATGCCGGTGGCTAGGAGTCGTTCTTTTAATCCGGGTGCAGCTTCAATCCATTCGTTGAATCGGTCTACTGCGCTTTGTTGCAGGATATTGGGGAGGTACAACAGGGCGAGTTCGCCTTTCCCGTAGGTGCGGTATTGGAATGTTTTTTCTTCTTCTTGTTCGGGGAGAATCTTGTTTTTTGTTTTCATTTATAGTTGTGCTTTTGGGTTACTTTATTTGAAGTAAAGTTACTCATTTTTAGTGGGATAGGCAAATTTTTGAGAGCAGATGTTCAAACTATTGGAGAATGGATTATTGAAAACTAGGGAATAAGCCTACATATTCCGGTATAATTCGGTATAATCAGTTTTAATCCGGCATAAGCCGGTGTAGTCCGTTGTAATCCGGCGGTCGCTGTTCTGTTGTCGTATCTTTGTTTCACTAACAGAAAGGGAGAATGTACTTCTTTTCGTAGAAACAATTTTAAAATATGGCAACAGTCACAGTTGTGCGCTACAAGCGCAGAAAACGAATCGGTGATGAGAAATCGCCGATGGTATTTGCCCTCAAACCCAAGTCGGGTGAGGCGAAAATCTATTCCATTGAGTTATTGGCACGAGAAATCGAAACGATTGGTTCGCTTTCGGTGGAAGACGTGTCGCACGTTATGAAATCCTTTGTCCGTGCGATGAAGAAAGTCCTGGTAGCAGGTAATAAAGTGAAAGTGGATGGGTTGGGTATCTTTTACACCACGCTGACCTGTCCCGGTGTGGAAGCGGAAAAGGATTGTAGTGTGAGAAATATCACTCGTGTCAATCTTCGTTTCAAAGTCGATAATTCCTTGCGGCTTGCCAATGATAGCACGGCAACCACTCGTGGCGGGGAGAATAATATGATTTTTGAATTGCTTACGGACAAGAAGAATGCCGCAGGGGGAACTGGCGGCGGTTCCGATGATTCCGGCAAGGGGGATAGCGGCTCCGGTGATAGCGGAGGTAGCGGAGAAGCTCCGGACCCGGCCGCTTAATAATTCTTTGCGGTGATATACCATCTTCAGGCATAGACAATGTGCTTTTCGGGAAGTTTGTGCACGACTTTCCGGAAAGGTTGAAAAAAACGTGAATAATAACCAGTAAAATGCAAAAACAATGATTGACAAAATCTTAGAAGTTGTATTGGAAGTGCTGTTTTTCTTTCGCAGAAAGAGAAAAGCGAAAAGAGTGAAAGGACAGGTTGATGATGAGGAAGATTAACCTGATTGTGATCCACTGTTCCGCCACAAGGGCGGACAGGGATTTCACTGAAGACGATTTGGAAGTCTGCCATCGTCGGCGTGGTTTCAACGGGACGGGTTATCATTTTTATATCCGCAAAAATGGAGATATAAAGACCACCCGTGAGATTGAACGAATCGGTGCGCACGCAAAAGGACACAACCAGAACAGTATTGGCATCTGTTATGAGGGCGGACTTGACTGCCACGGTCATCCTGCCGATACCCGTACCGAATGGCAGGTTCATTCAATGCACGTACTGATTCTTACGCTTTTGCGTGATTATCCCGGCTGCCGGGTGTGCGGACATCGGGATTTGAGTCCCGATCTGAATGGAAACGGAGAGATTGAACCCGAAGAATGGATTAAGGCATGTCCGTGTTTCGAGGTGAAAGCCGAGTGGGATGGTTAGATAAAATCACCTTCGCTACAACTATCTGTGGCGAAGGTGATTTCGTTAAAAAGGGAAGTTTTGACACATTCTCTTTTTGATTTAGTTATTGCTTTTTGGTATTTTACTTGGCAAATTCTTTATATATTTTTAGCAGCGATTCTGCCGTATTCCGCCATGAAAACAACTGGCTACGTTGTATGCCATATTCCACTTGTTGCTGATAGAGTGTCTGGTCATTTTCCAGTTGCAGTATTTTTTTTGTAATATCATTGGGGTTGAACGGATCTGCCAGTAAAGCTCCCTCGCCTGCAATTTCGGGCATGGCTGATGTGTTTCCCGCAATGATGGGCGTTCCGCAAGCCATTGCCTCCAGCATCGGGATCCCGAAACTCTCGCGAAGCGATGGATAAAGGAATGCGAATGCACCACAATAGAGTGCCGCAAGATCAGTATTCGCAATGTATCCCGGAGCGTGGATATAACTCTTGATTTCTGTAATATTTTCTTCTTCCAATATCCGGTCGATAACATCTCCCTTGAGGTCGGCAATGAGCAATGGCAACTTTTGGGTGGACTGTTTCAGATAGTCGCTATATGCTTTCAGCACTCTGGGAGTGTTCTTCTTAGGGTCGGTGTTTCCCAGAAAAAATAGATAATTGTCTGCATCAATATATTTTCGGGTGATCTCCGGAGCTTTGGGTTGTACATGGAAATGACTATTGAAACCGTTGTACACGGCTACTAATTGTTCTTCCGGCAGATGCAGCACGTCAAGGATTCGTTCACGCTCAAATTGCGAGACAGTGATAATTTTCTCGCAGTTGGCCAATACGCGTGGTACTACCATTCGTCGATAAAACCATCCCATTTCCTGATACCAGGTGAAGCTGGAAGAATGACGCTTTTCTAAATAAATAATGTCGTGTAGTGTTAGTATTAATGGTACGGGACATTGCAATGGGGCAGTATTGCTTGTGCAGTGCAATAAATCGGGCATGATTTTTTTTACTGCGCGTGGAAGAGCCACTTGTTCCCAAAGGGGGTAAGTGGGGCATTTTAGTTCGATAATATGCACATTTTCCGATTCTTCCAAGCATCTGTCTTCACCAGGAGTAACGAAGATGAAATATTCGTTCTCATGGTCTATTTTTTGCAATTCCCGGATACTTTCAAGAGCAACGAAATCCATTCCGTGTTTATTAGTGCGGAAAATTCGTTGGGCTTCAATAGCGATTTTCATTGTTGTTTTCTTGTTATGTTTGATTTCTATTTATGATGTTCACCATGTTCCGTATGGATGAACTTTTTATTGGCTCCTTTCAATTTAAATAAATTACCGATCATAGTAACAGCCAGCATAGGCATTTTGGTGATTGCTTTCCCTACCTGTTTGGTAAATAGTCTGCCGCCCGGTACGGGTAGCATCATGGCCGCTACTTGTGCAGCCGACAATATCCACCATTTGATGGCTATCATCCATTCGTTGCTGCCATTGCATAGGCTCAATATAAGGCCGATAACGGTAAAGACAAAGGTCAAGCCGAATACTCCTGCCAACTGAATCAATCGTGGCGGAAGCATCCATTGGCATATCTTGTCGCAGTAATCGAAATTTCCTTGTAAAAATGCTTTGGGTAGGTGAGGTAGCGAAGCACGGAGTGCACCGAATTGGGCAGCTATCCAGCGTTTGCGCTGGTTGCTGATGGCCTCTTTCTTTTGCGTTTTCTCGTCGAACACAAGCAGGTCGGGCAGATAAACGGTATAGATACGCTGTTGCAGGAGCATGGCTTCCAATTCTTTGTCTTCACCTGCTGTCTGGAGATATTTCACGTTCTGATGAAACCATTCTGCTTCGAATGCCATTCCCGAACCGGATAGTCCGGCAGAAAGTCCTACTGCGTTGTGTCCGCTGCGGAAGAATCCATTGTTTATTTCTTCGCTGGCGCTGTCGAGCACGGAAATGTCTGTGTTCAGATTCTTTCCTGTACGGTGTGCCTGTACGGATTTTATGCCACTGTCAAAAACACGGTTGATGGTAGACAGGAAATCGGGCGTGGTCATGTTGTCGGCATCCATGATAGCTACAATGTCGTATGCATTGGTATCAATGGAGTCCATGGCCATTGCCAGTGCTTTGGCTTTCGAACTTTCCTTGTAATTTGCCATCAACAGGCGGATGGGAAGGGCTGCCAGAGCGTCATTTGTTTCCGGTCGCATCTGATCGGAAATGACTATGACCTCATAGAGTTCCTTCGGATAATCCTGTTCAAGAAAACTCTGTATGGAAGCAACAATCACGCGGTCTTCCTTGTAGGCGGGAAAGAGCACGACGATGCGTCGGAGCGTACGGGCTTCGGGATATTGGGGAGCCCGGTAAAACTTGGAGGCAATAGCGTATAGCAATAGGTAGCATACGCAAAACACCAGGGGAATGTAGAGAATCCAGTCAATAATGTTCATAGTATCTAGAGTTTTTATGCGTTCTTATTGTTATTATCTGATGAAGACATGAATAGCCCTGTGCAGACTCCATAGTAGGTGGCACAAAACAGGTCGAAACGGCCTTTGAAGGCGAATGACAGACTGTTTTTGCCGGCTGCAATGGTGCTCTGGTAAAGTACGGACATCAATCGTTCTATGCCTTTCATATTACGGCGGGCATAGAGCAGGCGATTTCGTGTCAGGAAATAGGTGCGTAGTTTGCTTAGTTGGCCGGTGCTTTGGCTTTCTTTATGAAAAACAGTGCAACGCGGTTCGTACCATAGCTCGTAACCGGCACGGGTCATGCTTGTGCTCCAGTCGAGTTCTTCGTAATAAAGGAAGAAGATTTCCGGCATCATTCCGATTTTTTCGATCACTTCGCGTTTGATAATCATGGCTGCCCCGTGTAGATAGGGGGTAGGATGGGGGGTATCGTAGCTTCCGTCGTCGGGACAGTCGAAACCCAGCATATTGTTGCGCAATGTTATCTTTGTCAGCGGGGTGAATCCTGCAAACTGTATGTGTTGCGGCGGAAAGGCGAAACGTATTTTAGGAGACACGCCTCCGATTTCCGGACGACTTTCCAATCGTTCCACCAGGTAGGCGATTTCATCGGATTCGATATAGGTATCGTTATTGATAAGGAAAATGTATTTGCCTTTTGCTGCACGGATGCCAATGTTGTTGCCACCGGAAAAACCTCCGTTCTCATTGCTGCGGATGCTGATAACCGTTGGGTATAATTCGTGTATTTTGGCTGCTTCATCTTCGCGTGAAGCATTGTCTACCACTATGATTTCATAGCTCACAGACTTCAGCTTTTTGTGCAGTGATTCTATCAGTTCACAGGTGTCTTTGAACCCGTTGTAACAGATGGTAATAAATGATATGTCGGGACTACTGTTTGTCATTCTTGTTCGTTGATTTCGTTATTAGATAGCTGCCGTTCTTTTTCTTCACTGATACGCTTGTCGATATGTGGAGCTGCAAAACAGAGTGCAAAGCCTATGTATACGGGCAACTGGTTGGGATACTGCATAATGTCGTTGACATAAGTGGCAATAAAAAACCCGGCATCCATACAGAGCCATGCCGCGACAAGTCCACGCAGACCTTTATTGCGTACTTTAAACATGAGTATCCAGGAGCACCAGGCAAAGAGAATACCGTGTATGGAAAGGTAGAGTATCAGTCCCACAATTCCCGTTTCCACCCATACGCTGACTAGCCAGGAGTCGGGAGGGTAGGGCATCTGCTCTCGCGAATTGAAGTTGCCGGCCTTGGAGAGTCCAATGCCGTAGCCTAACGGTTTCTTTGCCATCAATTCTTTCATCCTTTGCCGGTTTTCGACACGCACCTGATAGGAGGCGTCTTCGGACGGATGGAAAGAGGAGCGCATTTTGTGGATGTATTGGTTTCCGCTTCCGATATTGGTGTAACTGAAAAACACGAAAACACTGATAGATATGAATATACCTGCCAATAACGCTTTCCAGTTTTTGGCAATGACGGTTATCATCAACATTCCTCCCATGATGACTCCCATAGCTGCACGGGTTCCCGAAATACCCATTCCGTAAAGTCCCCCGACGGCGATGCAGAGGAAGTAGATGCGTAGCCATTTGGACTCCACAAAAAAGGCGGAGATGGCAAAGACCACAGCGGACATGGCAGCGTGTACTCCGTAGTTTGCTGCGTCGGAGAAGCAGGAAAAATAACGGATGCCCGACCAGATGATGTGTGTACGCCATCCGCCCAGCACGTGCAGGAAATAGAGGTCTTTGGAGCTGAAACCATAGTTTTTTTGCCAGTAGCCTTTTATCGTAAAGACGAGGACGAATACCGACCAGATGATTAATAGCAGCTCGATGTCTTTTTTAGTGCGGACGACAAGCGGAACAACGAAGGCGCATATTAAAGGTATCAGCGCGTAAGGGGTAAGGTTGATGTTCCATGCTGCCAGCACGTTATTGGGATTCAGAATTTCAAGAAGATAGAAGCACAACCAGGCTGTGAACATATAGGTCATGACGTTTTGACCTGCTTTCCAGTTGGTTTGCTCATCATTGCTAAGTTGTATCAAACAGATAGTGGTAAATAACAAGATAATTACCATGGAGAATAATCCTACCTTGACATTTACCAACATACCTGCTGCCACCAACACAAATTGTAAAGCAAGCAGGATATGGAAAGTTACTATCTTATTATTCGTCATCGTCTTCTTCTTCAGTCTCTTTTGCTTTTCTGCTTAGATTGAATTTGATTTTTTCTGTAAGTGACAATTGGCTGAAACGATAGCTGGCTCTACGCAATAAGGTGTATGGCGGAAGTTGTCCTGTGAAGTCTTCCACTGCTTCACGCTTGGCGTTGGTCAGGCACACACGGAACGGAACATCGTTTTTACCCATTTGTGCCATGAGTTGTTCGCAAAGTTGTTTGTCGATGGTTTTCCATCCGCGGTCTGCCGGACTGACCAGAATGTTGGCATTAGCGTCGTTCAACAGTGCAGTCGGGATATTGCTCGACGACAATGGCGGATAGGCAACGATCAGTATGTCTTCTCCTTGCAGGGTGTAAAAATCGGTAATGTTTTTTGCAAGCAGATATTGAGTAGAATCTGTGTTGAAATCTTCTCCATACGTGATGAATCTCGTATTTAACATCCGGCTTTGCATATATCCGCAGATCAGATTTCCAACGATGTCCTCACCGGAGTTTTCGCTGGTACTGAACAGGTTGATGATAAACACGCCGGGTGACTTCCGCTTCGTCAGGAAGCGGAGTAGGGAGTTGCTCAACTCTTTGATAGAAAGTTGGACGTAGGTTTTAGTAAGTCCGCCATAACGGGAGGAAGAGGGGCTGGGGACGGCTCCTATTACCTTAAATCCGGTTACTCGTTTGGTTCGGTTTGCATCACGCAACGTTCTGTCAAGAATCTCGATTAATAATAATAGGGCGATGATTATCAGGAAACTACCTATGCAGGCGGCAATAATAATCTGCTTGCGGTTGGTCGAGTTGGACGCAATCGGATAGGTAGGTTCATTGAGCACTTTCAATGTCGCAGAAGTCATTTCCAGATTTTTCTTTCTCAACAGGGCTTCGTTGTAGCTCTGCAATACGGTCAGGTAGCTGCGTTCCGTGAAGTTGATGGAGCGTTCTTTTTGCTTGATGGTGGTACCCACAGGGGCAAAAAATACGTAACGGTCGTTCAATTCCTGACGGGCATTTTGCACAATTAGTAGTTCGGCCTTAGCTTTTTCAAACAACAGAGTTTGTTCCAGCCATTGGTCGATGATATTGGTCCGGCTAGCGCCTTCTTTGGTGTATTTATGACTTACGTAGGAAGTGGTTAAATCATTCAATTCTTGTTTAAGTTCGCTCAATCGTTTTTTGTCACCTGTCAGTGATCCGGCATCTTTTTGCTTGGAGTCGCTCATCGCTTCCACTTCCGAGATTTTGCTGGTGATATTGGATGCTTCTCTTAATTTGTCCACAAATTCCATATTCTTGAGCACTTGCTTGGCATTGCTGTCCATGTGCTTTTCCAGTTCTTCGAGCATCGACTTGGTACTGTTGTATGCAAAAAGCGCATCTTGTTCCCGCAGCTCGAATTCTTTACTGATGGCCGCGATTTCTTTCGTTTCATCAAGGTAGTTGATGATACGTTTTTCTACGTTGTATTTAGTTAGGTCTTCTTCTTCCAAATTGAGTTTTTTGCCGATGCGCTTCAACTCTTCCTCAAAGTATTTGATGACTTTGTCGGTCTCTCCGTAACGGATACGGCGGTATTCTTCCACAAATTCGTCCATCAGGATACTTACCGTGTTGTAGGCTATGCCGGGATCGCCGGAAGTATAGCTGATGTCTAGCAAATCACTCGTGAGCCGACGTTGCACTTTGATGTTTTTCAAAGCGTTGTAGCTGTAGAAGGGGTGATTGTAGTAGAACATTTCATAGATGTAGTTACCTTTTTTCGGACGCATATATGCTTCAAGATTGGCAACTGTTTTATCTTCGCTCGATTTGTCGATCAGCTTTAATATTTCCGGTCCATTCGGACTGTTTTTTAAGTGGTTGTAGGTGTAATTGTAGCTGGATGGGGTGATTCCGTCATTGTCGTTATCCGGATTTCCCTGAATAAGTACGCGGGCAAATAATCGCAGGAATACTCTTTTCAGAGTGCTCTCGGCTTGCATGATACTAATCAGGTTGTCCATCGAATTTTGTACTGTCGCCCAGTCTGTGCGTTTATCGCTCTCCAAGTTATATCCCGAAGCTACTCCGGTATAAAGTGTTGCTTTCACGTCGTATCCACCCCGCATATGGCGTGTGTAGTAGAAAACGAGTAGTGTAAAGATAGCAGTCCCTACCAATATCAGCCAGCGGTGGCGAAAGAGGGTCCGTATGATAGAAATGATGAAGTTCATATTTTATTCTTTTATTTTCGTATTAGGGGAGTTCGCGAAATAACCTCGAGTATCATCAAGCTTTTGGTCAATTCAAACTTGCTATTCTCATATGCCTCACGTGCAGTCGACTGTCTTTCTTTATCTACGGCCAAGTCGGAAGATTCTATGGTTCCGTTGGCAAAATTCTTTTCAGAAATTTCATATTGCACATTAGCGAGTACCAAACTTTCACTTCTCATTTTAAGTACTCTTATTTGTGAAGTAGCCATCGCATACATCTCAATAATATTCTTCTTGATTTCGTCGTATTTCACTTCCCGTTCCAGTTCAGCACTGCGTAATGTGAGCCTTTGCCGACTGATTTTACCTTTGAGGTCGAATAGATCGTCTAAAGGAATACTTAAACCTGCGCCTACCGTGTAACCGTTTTGTGCCTGGGTGGAGTAGGTGAGGTATGGAGCGACTGCTACGTCCGTAAAAGTGGACTCATTGCCGAACATTCCATATTGATAACTCCCTCGTAAACTGAAAAAACCTAGAAATGACCATTTCTCTTTTTGGAGTAACTTGCGCTCGATTCTCGCCTTTACGTCCGCCATCTCATAAATGGGGCTGTTCTTGGCATTTTCGAATAAAACGGATAGTGGGGGGAGAACTATTTTACTATAATCTTCTTCACTTAGTTGAGAATAGTCAGACACTTCTTGTGCAACTACACGGGTGGTAGAGACGAATAGAAGTAATAGCCCCGAAAAAAAACATATAAATTGCTTCATAAAAAAATCCTATTATTTGCTCTTGCTGTGTTATAGCTTGCGCAAATATAAGGATTAATTTCATTTATGTGCAGTCTTTTATTATCTATTTTACAATCTTTCGTGTAAATTGTGCACAGATCGTTGCTAAAATGGTATTAGAATGCTTCTGTCATGTTGAAGTAGAACAAATTCTGCTTGTTCACCATGTCTCTTCCGAAGTCGAGGCGTACATTCATACGGGGTTGAACTTCAATGCGTAACCCTAATCCGAGGTTGGGGAGCACGCCTTCTATCTTGCCCGGAGTGGGTCCCATAAATCCGCATCCGCCCCATGCTACGTATCCCACATGGCTCAACATCTTTTTTACCCAGGTGCTTTTGTCTGTATTTATCATCTGACGGTATTCGGCCATCATGACATGCGAGGACTTGTCGCGAAACTGTCCCATGTAGTAACCGCGAAGATCGAAGGGGGTTCCGCTAAGTACGTATTTTGTTAGGGGTACATCTCCGAATGCGTTTTTGCTTTGCACTGTCCAGGCTATCACCTTGCGGCGGCCTACTGTTTTGTATTGGCGGTAGTCGATTTCCAAACGGTAAAAGTTATTATCGCTTCCGAATACCTTATTATACATCATTCCCCGAAAGTCGAGGTAGGTTCCGCTATATGCATTTGCCGGAATATCGCGTGTGTCATACGTCAGCAGGAAACCGAGTCCGGAACTGAAATTTTTGTATCCGCTTTCTGTACCTCCTGCCGCTATATACGAGGATTCGTTAACCATTCCGGCAGCCGGTTTGGTAATTTTATCATAGTTCAAATCGACTTGGGGACCTGCAAAAATGTTGCTCTCTCCCAGACGGAACAGGAACCATGGGTTTACTTGGATGCCGCTGTAACGGTATTCGCTGGTATCTTCTCCACGTTCATAATCTTTATTGGTGGAATAGCCGATGCCATAAAAATTCTCGATTGTATTTTTATATGAGAAAGTTCCGAAGATACGGAAGCGGTCGCCTTTAAAAAAGAGTTGTGGTTTTGTCATCAGGTTCAGCCCGCCTTTGAACATCAAGGCAATGGCCACTGGCACTACCGAACGTCGTTGGGTGGTATCACTCGGATTCATCCGGAACGTCATCAAGGCACTACCGCCTACCAATACACCGAAGTCCGGTGTGTAGCTGGGACCACCTAATATGTTATAGTGCAAATTTCGTTTTGCTACACGCTGGCGGCGCAACTCGCGCTTTGAAAGGGCAGGAATGGTATCTGACGGGATGTCTTCAATATCTGTAGGAGTAGTATCACTGATAGAAGTTGTAGACCTTTGCAGTTCATCGCTCTTTACTGCCGTACTGTCAGCCGCGGCTGACATCATATTGATGGATGGAAGCATCATCAATATTCCTATTATATATTTCTTCATAATTTCTCTGTGAGGAATTCGACTGCAAAGAAAACTCTTTTATTCCGATTAGTTTTGATATTCTTAGATAATAAATCTAAAAAAGAATCGTATTTTTGCGGAATATGATGTTTTTCGATATGCTGATAAATAAAATCGCATGATTTAATCTCATACATTTAAACCGTATTTATTAGTGTATCATGATCCGTCAGCCTATTAATTAATTACTTATATCAATGAATAAACAGATTTTATCAATTTTTGTTTTATGTGCTTTTTCTTATTCTACACAAGCGCAAGAAGTGAAAGGCGGCATCAGCGACTCCATGATGCAACAAATCAAGCAGAGTTACGCAAACACTCCTACCGACAAGGCTATCCGCAATGCTATCGGTAGCAATGACATTCGTAAACTGGCTCTCAATCAGGATAACCTGAAGGGGATGGATACGCATTTCTCCATCAAAGTGCCTTCCAAAGGTATCACCGATCAGAAATCTTCCGGCCGTTGCTGGCTTTTTACAGGTTTGAATGTGATGCGTGCCAAAGCGATCGCCAAGCATGACCTCGGTTCCTTCGAATTCTCGCAAACTTATCCTTTCTTCTTCGATCAGCTGGAGAAAGCTAATCTCTTTCTGCAAGGTATTATCGATACCAGCAGCAAGCCGATGGATGATAAAATGGTGGAATGGCTCTTCCGCAATCCTTTGAGTGATGGTGGAACATTTACCGGTGTAGCCGATATCGTCAGTAAATACGGGCTTGTTCCCAAAGATGTGATGCCGGAAACCAACAGTAGTGAAAATACTTCCCGTATGGCAGGTCTGATCGCCCTGAAACTTCGTGAACAGGGGCTTCAACTGCGTGATCTCGCTGCGCAAGGTGCTAAACCTGCTGCCCTTGAGAAAACAAAAACAGAGATGTTGAGCACCATCTACCGCATGTTAGTGTTGAATCTCGGTGTTCCTCCTACTGAATTTACCTGGACTGAATATAACGCTAAGGGTGAGCCTGTGTCTACCGAAACTTACACTCCGCTTTCTTTCCTGAAAAAGTATGGTGACGAAAAACTGATTGATAATTATGTCATGTTAATGAACGATCCGAGCCGTGAATATTATAAGTGTTATGAGATAGACTACGACCGCCACCGTTACGACGGCAAAAACTGGACGTATGTCAATCTTCCCATCGAGGATATCAAAGAAATGGCTATTTCTTCTCTCAAGGATAGCACGATGATGTATTTTTCTTGCGATGTAGGTAAGTTCCTGAATTCTGACCGTGGTCTGCTGGATGTCAAAAACTACGACTACGAATCTCTTATGGGTACTTCTTTTGGCATGAACAAGAAGCAACGCATTCAAAGTTTTGCCAGTGGCTCCAGTCACGCCATGACTCTTATGGCCGTCGATCTTGACAAAAACGGGAAACCGACAAAATGGATGGTTGAAAATAGTTGGGGCCCTGCTGCCGGTTATCAGGGGTATCTCATCATGACGGATGATTGGTTTAACGAATATATGTTCCGTCTGGTAGTAGAAACGAAATATGCATCGAAAAAAGCTCTCGAGGTGTTGAAACAGAAGCCTATCCGACTTCCTGCCTGGGATCCTATGTTTGCCGAATAGCTCTTTTTCTTTGCTTCTTACTTTGGTTTCAAGACAAAAGAAAGAAGATATGTGCACGAACACGAAAGGAATTACGGATATTTTTCCGTAATTCCTTTCTTTTTTCCTCCCGAATCCCAATCTTATTTATTACTTTTGCGGCAAATTTATGAAACCATTATTTTATCTAGCATGGCAAATGTAATAAAGTTACGTAAAGGCCTTGACATAAACCTGAAAGGTAAAGCTGCTGAAACGTACGCAACAGTAAAAGAACCGGGGTTCTACGCACTCGTACCCGATGACTTTCCTGGAGTGACGCCTAAGGTAGTCGTGAAAGAGCAGGAGTATGTAATGGCTGGTGGACCCTTGTTTATCGACAAGTATCATCCTGAAGTGAAATTTGTTTCGCCGGTGAGCGGCGTGGTGACGAGTGTTGAACGTGGTGCTCGTCGCAAGGTGTTGAACATCGTTGTGGAAGCTGCTGCAGAGCAGGACTATGAAGATTTTGGGAAAAAGAATGTTGCTTCGATGGATGCTGAAGCTGTGAAAACCGCTTTGTTGGAAGCCGGACTTTTCGCGTTTATCAAACAGCGCCCTTATGACATCATTGCTGACCCGACGGTCACTCCGAAAGGAATCTTTGTATCCGCATTCGACACTAATCCGTTAGCTCCGGATTTTGAGTTCGCCCTCAAAGGTGAAGAAACAAACTTCCAGACAGGACTTGATGTTCTTGCCAAACTGGCAAAAACCTACCTGAATATCAGTGTGAAACAGAACGCTGCTGCACTGACACAGGCTAAGAACGTTACAATCACCGCTTTCGACGGACCGAACCCTGCTGGTAATGTAGGTGTTCAGATCAACCATCTCGACCCCGTATCTAAGGGAGAAACGGTATGGACCATCGATCCGCAAGCCGTAATCTTCATCGGTCGCCTTTTCAATACAGGCCATGTGGATTTCACCCGTACAGTAGCTGTGACGGGTTCCGAAGTGTTGAAACCTGCATACTGCAAACTCCAGGTAGGCGCATTGCTCACCAACGTGTTTGCCGGCAATGTAACAAAAGACAAAGACTTACGCTATATCAGCGGTAATGTACTGACAGGAAAGCAAGTATCTCCGAACGGATTCTTGGGCGCATTCCACAGCCAACTGACTGTTATCCCCGAAGGTGACGACATTCACGAAATGCTCGGATGGATCATGCCGCGCTTCAACCAGTTCAGTGCCAACCATTCTTATTTCAGCTGGTTGATGGGTAAGAAGGAATATGCGTTGGATGCCCGCATCAAAGGTGGCGAACGTCACATGATTATGTCGGGTGAATACGATAGGGTATTCCCGATGGATATCCTGCCCGAATATCTGATTAAAGCAATCATCGCCGGTGACATCGACCGTATGGAAGCACTTGGCATCTATGAAGTGGCTCCTGAAGATTTCGCTCTTTGCGAATTCGTCTGCTCTTCGAAGATGGAACTGCAACGCATCGTTCGTGCCGGACTTGATATGCTCCGTTCGGAAATGGCGTAAGAGAATTAAAAATTAAAGATTAAAAATTAAAAAATGATAGTTGAGACTTTGTGAAATCGTCTTCTGGTAAACACAGCATAGTTATTTCTCAATTCTCAATTTTCAATTCTCAATTTAATAAATGAAAGCGTTAAGAAATTATCTCGATAAGATAAAGCCGAACTTTGAAGAGGGCGGCAAATTCCACGCATTCCAGTCGGTGTTTGACGGCTTCGAAACATTCCTGTTCGTGCCCAACAAGACTGCGAAAACGGGAACGCACATACATGACGCAATTGATAGCAAGCGCATCATGTCGATTGTGGTTATTTCGTTGGTACCGGCTTTGCTGTTCGGTATGTATAACGTAGGTTACCAGCATTTCACTCACACGGGTGCTACTGGCAGCTTTATCGAAATGTTTGCATACGGATTTCTGGCAGTACTGCCTAAAATTATCGTATCTTATGTAGTAGGTTTGGGTATTGAGTTCGTGGTAGCTCAATGGAAGAAAGAAGAAATACAGGAGGGATTCCTCGTTTCCGGTATCTTGATCCCGATGATCGTTCCGGTAGACTGTCCGCTGTGGATTCTTGCCGTAGCTACTGCATTCTCTGTTATCTTCGCAAAAGAAGTATTCGGTGGTACAGGTATGAACGTTTTCAACGTTGCGTTGATTACTCGTGCATTCTTGTTCTTCGCATATCCGACTAAGATGTCCGGTGACGCCGTTTGGGTGTCAGGCGACAGTATCTTCGGTCTGGGACAAAGCGTAGACGGACTTACCGTTGCTACTCCGCTGGGACAAGCTGCTACATCTGGTAGTGTTCCTGCATTCAACATGGATATGATTACAGGTCTGATTCCGGGTTCGATCGGTGAAACCAGTGTGATCGCTATTCTGATTGGTGCGGTTATCTTGCTTTGGACAGGCGTTGCTAGTTGGAAGACTATGATTTCCGTATTTGTCGGTGGTGCATTTATGGCATGGGTATTCAACTCAATCGGCATGGAAAACAATACAATGGCTCAAATGCCTTGGTACGAACACCTCGTTCTCGGTGGTTTCTGCTTCGGTGCCGTATTTATGGCTACTGACCCTGTGACTTCCGCACGTACGGAAAGAGGTAAATATATCTTCGGATTCCTGATCGGTGTGATGGCTATCGTTATCCGCGTACTGAATCCGGGTTATCCGGAAGGTATGATGCTTGCCATCCTGCTGATGAACATCTTTGCTCCGCTGATTGACTACTGTGTAGTACAGGGTAACATCAGCCGTCGCGAAAAACGCGCTATCAAGTCTAACCAATAAATACCGAAAGAAAATGAATACGAATAGTAATAGTTATACTATCATTTATGCTTCGGTAATGGTTATTATCGTAGCATTCCTGCTGGCATTCGTTAGTTCTTCATTGAAATCTACACAAGATAAGAATGTGCAGTTGGACACTAAGAAACAGATTCTCGCTGCACTGAACATTAAAAATGTGGAGGACGCGGATGCTGAATATAAGAAATATGTGAAAGGGGACATGCTGATGAACGTAGACGGTACGCTGACTGAAAATACAGGTGAATTTGCTACCAACTACGAGAAAGAAGCGAAAGAACAACAACGTCTGCACGTGTTTGTGTGCGAAGTGGACGGTCAGACTAAATATGTGGTTCCTGTTTATGGTGCCGGCCTTTGGGGCGCTATCTGGGGATATGTTGCACTGAACGAGGATAAAGATACCGTTTACGGTACTTACTTCTCACACGCTAGTGAAACTCCGGGTTTGGGTGCTGAAATTGCAACCGAAATGTTCCAACAGGAATTTGTAGGCAAGAAGACTTTGGAGAATGGCTCTGTTGCTTTGGGTGTTGTAAAACACGGTAAAGTGGAGAAGGCTGATTATCAAGTGGATGGTATCTCTGGTGGTACAATCACTTCTGTAGGTGTAGATGCCATGCTGAAGACTTGCCTGAATAGTTACTTGAGTTTTTTAACTAAATAATAAGGAGGAGAAAGATAGAATATGGGACAACTGTTTTCAAAGAGAAATAAAGAAGTATTCTCTGCTCCGTTGGGAATTGATAACCCGGTAACCGTACAGGTGCTCGGTATCTGTTCTGCACTTGCTGTTACTGCAAAACTGGAGCCTGCTATTGTAATGGGACTTTCGGTAACAGTGATTACTGCATTTGCTAACGTCGTTATTTCATTGTTGCGCAAAACCATTCCTAACCGTATCCGTATCATCGTTCAGTTGGTAGTGGTAGCCGCTCTGGTAACTATTGTAAGTGAAGTTTTGAAAGCGTATGCTTATGATGTAAGTGTTCAGCTTTCTGTATATGTAGGTTTGATTATCACCAACTGTATCCTGATGGGACGTCTGGAAGCATTTGCTATGCAGAACGGTCCTTGGGAATCTTTCTTGGACGGTGTAGGTAATGGTTTGGGATATGCCAAGATTTTGATTATCGTTGCTTTCTTCCGCGAACTGCTCGGTTCGGGAACATTGCTCGGTTTCAATATCCTGAACTACGAACCTATCCAGAATATCGGATACGTAAATAACGGTTTGATGTTGATGCCGCCGATGGCATTGATTATCGTAGCTTGCATTATATGGTATCAACGTGCACGTCACAAAGAACTGCAAGAAGAAAGTAATTAATTCTTCATTCTTAATTCTTAATTAAAAGATATGGAACATTTATTAAGTTTATTCGTCCGCTCTATCTTTGTGGACAACATGATATTCGCATTCTTCCTGGGTATGTGCTCATACCTGGCTGTTTCGAAGAATGTGAAGACTGCCGTAGGACTGGGTGTTGCTGTGACTTTCGTGTTACTGGTGACGCTTCCGGTGAACTACTTGTTGCAAACCAAAGTGCTGGCTGCTAATGCTATCATTGAAGGTGTCGACCTTAGTTTCTTGAGCTTTATTCTTTTCATTGCCGTTATTGCCGGTATCGTGCAATTGGTGGAGATGGTGGTAGAACGCTTCACTCCGTCACTGTACGCTTCGCTGGGTATCTTCCTGCCGTTGATTGCCGTTAACTGTGCTATCATGGGTGCTTCTCTGTTCATGCAACAACGTATCAACGTCGCTCCGAGCGATCCGAAATACATTGGTGATATCTGGGATGCTCTTTCTTATGCATTAGGTTCCGGTATCGGTTGGTTGCTGGCTATCGTAGGTCTGGCTGCTATCCGCGAGAAAATGGCTTACTCTGACGTACCTGCTCCGTTGAAAGGTTTGGGTATCACATTTATCACAGTAGGTCTGATGGCAATCGCATTTATGTGTTTCTCTGGTTTGAACATCTAAAAAGAAAGGAATAAGACAATGGATATGAATTTAATATTAGCGAGCATTGGGGTATTCCTTGTGGTTATTCTGTTGCTTGTTGTAATCTTGTTGGTTGCCAAGAATTTCCTGGTACCATCAGGAGACGTGAAACTGACCATCAACGGCGAAAAAGAATTGGAAGTGGCTTCCGGTTCTACTTTGCTGAATACGCTGTCTGTGAATGGTATATTCCTGTCATCCGCTTGTGGTGGTAAGGGCTCTTGCGGACAGTGCAAATGCCAGGTGCTTGAAGGTGGTGGAGAAATCCTGCCTTCTGAAGTTCCTCACTTCAGCCGTAAACAGCAACAAGATCATTGGCGTCTGGGCTGCCAGGTGAAAGTGAAAGGGGATATGTCTATCAAGATTGATGAGTCTATACTTGGCGTAAAAGAGTGGGAGTGCGAGGTTATCTCCAACAAGAACGTGGCTACATTTATCAAAGAGTTTATTGTTGCTTTGCCTAAGGGCGAACACATGGACTTTATTCCGGGTTCTTATGCGCAGATCAAGATTCCTAAATTCTCAATGGACTATGACAAGGATATTGATAAGAGTCTGATCGGTGACGAATACTTGCCTGCATGGGAGAAATTCGGTCTGATGGGATTGAAATGTAGAAATGACGAAGAGACGATTCGTGCCTATTCTATGGCGAACTATCCTGCCGAAGGTGACCGTATCATGTTGACAGTACGTATCGCTACTCCTCCGTTCAAACCGAAAGATCAGGGACCTGGATTTATGGATGTAATGCCGGGTATCGCTTCTTCTTATATCTTTACCCTGAAACCGGGTGACAAGGTTGTCATGAGTGGTCCTTACGGAGACTTCCACCCGATCTTCAATTCCGACAAGGAAATGATGTGGATCGGTGGTGGTGCCGGTATGGCTCCGTTGCGTGCGCAAATCATGCACTTGACGAAGACGTTACATACTACCGACCGCAAGATGTCTTACTTCTATGGTGCCCGTGCCTTGAACGAAGTGTTCTACTTGGAAGACTTCCTGCAAATCGAAAAGGATTTCCCGAACTTTACTTTCCATCTGGCACTCGACCGTCCGGATCCTGCTGCTGATGCTGCAGGCGTGAAGTATACTCCGGGATTCGTTCACAACGTAATCTACGAAACTTACCTGAAGAATCACGAAGCTCCTGAAGATATTGAATACTATATGTGTGGTCCTGGCCCGATGTCGAAAGCTGTTGAGAAGATGCTCGACGATCTTGGCGTTCCGGCACAGAACCTGATGTTCGATAACTTCGGAGGATAATTCGCGGAAGAGAACAACCGGTCGGTAAAATGACCGGAAAGAATATATCAAACAGAGCGGGAAATCTGAAAAGCAGTAGTGCTTCTTGGATTTCCCGCTTCTTTTTTTAGGGTATTCCATGATGTCTTTACGCTATGTTTTCTATCTATTTTATGTCTGTTTAAAAGATAGTTCTCCTTTTTTATCTGTACTTATCTATTATATTCGTATATTTGACTACACAATAAAATTATTAAAATACAATAGGTTATGGAATATCATCGTATATCTTTCATTCACAATGATACAGAGTATTCATTTGTTAAAGCAATGAGTTCGAACTTAACGGGATATGCATTAGTAACAGCTTGTAGGGCAGAAGTAACGATTTACATGAAAGAGAACAATATGAAAGGTTATTATATATTGACCGGCATGGCTAAAGTTTAATTGTATGAAAAATGAAATTATACAGGCAGCTCTCCGCAATTTGAAGATTGAAGAGCTGAATCCGATGCAGGAAGCATCACTTGAACAAGCTACCGGAAGAAAAGACGTTATACTGTTGTCACCGACAGGGTCGGGCAAGACATTGGCTTATCTGTTACCTTTGCTCCTTACCCTAAAACCGAATGATGACAGCGTGCAGGTATTGATTCTGGTTCCTTCACGTGAGTTGGCATTACAAATAGACTCTGTGTTCAAAGCAATGGGGACTTCCTGGAAAACCTGTTGTTGTTATGGCGGACATCCTATCGCTGAAGAAAAGAAGAGTATAGTGGGTAATCACCCTGCTATCATCATCGGTACTCCGGGACGTATCACCGACCATCTGTCGAAAGGAAATTTCAACCCCGAAACCATCGAGACTTTAATTATCGATGAGTTTGACAAATCTTTGGAGTTTGGTTTCCATGATGAAATGGCAGAGATTATCACGCAGCTTCCGGGATTAAAAAAACGTATATTACTTTCGGCTACCGATGCTGAAGAGATTCCTGAATTTACAGGATTGAACCGCACGGTGAAGTTGGACTTCCTTTCGGACGCTTCTGAAGAACAGGAGTCCCGCTTGAAACTGATGAAGGTACTTTCTCCTTCCAAAGATAAGATTGATACTTTATATAATCTGCTTTGTACATTGGGAAGCAGTTCGAGCATCGTATTCTGTAATCATCGGGATGCAGTGGATCGTGTGCATCAGTTATTGGCGGATAAAAAACTGTCTGCGGAACGTTTTCATGGTGGTATGGAACAGCCGGACCGCGAACGTGCGCTCTACAAATTCCGTAACGGTAGTTGTCATGTGTTGATTTCTACCGATTTGGCTGCCCGTGGACTGGATATTCCGGAGGTGGGACATATTGTTCATTATCATTTGCCGGTAAATGAAGAAGCTTTTACGCACCGCAATGGACGAACAGCACGTTGGGATGCTACCGGAACGTCCTATCTGATTTTGCATGCCGAAGAGAAACTTCCTCCGTATATCCCGGAAGATATGGAAACAGTTGTGTTACCTGAAAATCCTCCCCGTCCTCCGAAATCGGTTTGGGCTACCATTTATATAGGTAAAGGGAAAAAGGAGAAACTTAGCCGGATGGATATTGCCGGATTCTTATATAAAAAAGGAAATTTGGCCCGTGAAGATGTCGGAGCGATTGACGTCAAAGAACATTATGCTTTTGTCGCTGTTCGCCGGGCTAAGGTGAAGCAACTCTTGAATCTGATTCAGGGGGAGAAAATCAAAGGAATGAAGACTATTATAGAAGAAGCGAAGTAAAGATCTTTTCTGTAAGATACCTTACTTGACATCTATGGATAACAAAATGGTGTATATATCCTGTATAAACCAATAAAAAGAAAGGAAAATCTGCTTTAAAACAGTATTTTTATAAGGAAAGATTTGTGCGGCGGAAATAAATTCGTAAATTCGCAAGGTCAAAAGACAAAAGTAACGAAATTGTTAAACCAAAAACAAACTTCAAATGAAAAAGCATAATTTCAATGCAGGACCTTCCATTCTTCCGCGTGAGGTGATAGAGGATACAGCGAAGGCTATTTTAGATTTCAACGGCTCTGGTCTCTCTTTGATGGAAATCAGCCACCGCGCCAAAGACTTCCAACCTGTGGTTGACGAAGCAGAGGCATTATTCAAGGAATTACTCAATATCCCCGAAGGCTATTCGGTACTGTTCCTGGGTGGAGGTGCTAGTATGGAGTTCTGCATGGTTCCTTATAACTTCCTGGAAAAAAAAGCTGCTTACCTGAATACTGGTGTATGGGCTAAGAAAGCAATGAAAGAAGCTAAAGGGTTTGGCGAAGTTGTAGAAGTTGCTTCCTCTGCTGAAGCTACATATACTTATATCCCAAAAGATTACACAATCCCGACAGACGCAGATTATTTTCACATCACGACTAACAACACAATTTACGGTACAGAATTGAAGAAAGACCTCGATTCTCCGGTCCCGATGATTGCCGATATGTCTTCTGATATTTTCTCACGTCCGATCGACGTTTCTAAATATATCTGTATCTATGGTGGTGCACAAAAGAATCTGGCTCCTGCGGGTGTTACATTTGTTATCGTTAAGAATGATGCTGTAGGTAAGGTTTCTCGTTACATCCCGTCAATGCTGAACTATCAGACACACATTGATAACGGTTCTATGTTCAATACTCCTCCGGTAGTGCCTATTTATGCTGCATTGCTGAACCTGCGCTGGATCAAAGCACAGGGTGGTGTGAAAGAAATGGAACGTCGTGCCATCGAAAAGGCTGATATGTTGTATGCTGAAATCGACCGTAACAAAATGTTTGTTGGTACTGCTGCCAAAGAAGACCGTTCACGCATGAATATCTGTTTCGTGATGGCTCCTGAATACAAAGACTTTGAAGCTGACTTCTTGAAGTTTGCTACTGAAAGAGGCATGGTAGGCATCAAGGGACACCGTTCTGTAGGTGGTTTCCGTGCATCTTGCTACAATGCTCTGCCGAAAGAAAGCGTACAAGCTTTGATCGACTGCATGCAGGAATTTGAAAAACTTCATTAATAATATTTTCACCACAGATTACACAGACGGACGCAGATTTTTTAATTCTGTGAGAATCTGGGTAATCTGTGGTGAGTCTTTATAAACAGAATTAGATTATGAAAGTACTTGTTGCTACTGAAAAACCGTTTGCTAAAGTTGCAGTAGACGGTATCCGTAAAGAAATAGAAGCAGCCGGATTTGAGCTTGCTTTACTTGAGAAATATACAGATAAAGCCCAGTTGCTGGATGCGGTGAAAGATGCTAATGCCATCATTATCCGTAGTGATATTGTTGATGCAGAGGTGCTTGATGCTGCTAAAGAATTGAAAATCGTAGTTCGTGCCGGTGCAGGATATGACAATGTGGACCTGGCTGCTGCCACTGCTCACAATGTATGTGTGATGAACACTCCGGGACAGAATTCTAATGCTGTTGCCGAACTTGCTTTGGGTATGATGGTATATGCTGTCCGTAACTTCTATAACGGAACTTCCGGTACAGAATTGATGGGTAAGAAGCTGGGTATTCATGCTTATGGAAACGTAGGCCGCAATGTAGCTCGTGTTGCCAAAGGTTTCGGAATGGAAGTGTATGCTTATGATGCATTCTGCCCGAAAGAAGTAATCGAAAAAGATGGTGTGAAAGCACTTGATTCTGCAGAAGAATTGTACAAGACTTGCCAGGTGGTATCTCTTCATATTCCGGCAACTGCCGAAACAAAGAACTCTATCAATTATGCGCTGTTGAAAGATATGCCGAAAGGTGCTATGTTGGTAAACACTGCCCGTAAGGAAGTGATTAACGAAGCAGAACTAATCAAACTGATGGAAGAGCGTGCAGACTTCAAATATATCACAGATATTATGCCTGCTGCTAACGCAGAGTTTGCAGAAAAGTTTGCCGGACGTTATTTCTCAACTCCTAAGAAGATGGGTGCTCAAACTGCTGAAGCAAATATCAATGCCGGTATTGCTGCCGCTCAACAAATTGTTGGCTTCCTGAAAGATGGTTGCGAGAAATTTAGAGTAAACAAGTAAGATTCTGAATAAGTCTGCCGGATTTTTCAGGATAACTAGGGTAGTATCTGAATAAAAACAATCCGTTGCAGAATGTCTTTTTTAGAAATAAGTAGTATATTTGAGCCACAGATTTTCAAGAAGTCTGTGGCTTTAATTTTTTACATATAAAATACTAATATCATGGCAATAATCAAACCTTTCAAGGGCATTCGTCCTCCGCAAAACCTCGTAGAACAGGTCGCTTCACGTCCTTATGATGTACTGAACTCTGAAGAAGCCCGCGCAGAAGCGGAAGGTAACGAAAAGTCTCTTTATCATATTATTAAACCGGAAATAGATTTCCCTGTTGGTACGGATGAACATGACGAACAGGTGTATGCTAAAGCTGCCGAGAATTTCCAACTGTTTCAGGACAAAGGCTGGTTGGTGCAGGATAAGAAGGAAAACTATTATATTTACGCCCAGACGATGAACGGGAAAACGCAATACGGATTGGTAGTCGGTGCTTATGTTCCCGATTATATGAATGGTATTATCAAAAAGCATGAGCTTACCCGTCGTGACAAGGAAGAGGATCGTATGAAACATGTACGTGTGAACAACGCGAACATTGAGCCTGTTTTCTTTGCTTATCCTGATAATGAGAAGCTGGATGTTATTATAAAGAAATATACAGCAAACAAGCCGGTTTATGACTTTATCGCTCCGGGTGATGGCTTTGGACATACTTTCTGGATTGTCGACCAGGATGCAGATATTGCTACCATTACTGCCGAATTTGCTAAAATGCCAGCTCTTTATATTGCTGACGGGCATCACCGTTCTGCCGCTGCTGCATTGGTGGGAGCAGAGAAAGCAAGATTAAACCCAAATCATCGTGGTGATGAAGAATATAATTACTTTATGGCTGTTTGCTTCCCGGCAAATCAGTTGACTATCATTGACTACAACCGTGTAGTGAAAGATCTTAATGGTTTGACTCCCGAACAATTCTTGGCTGCACTTGATAAAAACTTTGTAGTGGAAGAAAAAGGTGCGGACATCTATAAACCGTCCGGCTTGCATAATTTTTCACTCTATTTGGGTGGTAAATGGTATAGCTTGACCGCTAAGGCCGGTACGTATAATGATAACGACCCTATTGGGGTGCTTGATGTTACAATCTCTTCCAACCTGATTTTGGATGAAATTTTAGGTATAAAGGATCTGCGTTCTGATAAACGTATTGATTTTGTAGGTGGTATCCGTGGATTGGGAGAGCTCAAGAAACGTGTGGATAGTGGTGAAATGAAAGTGGCTTTGGCTCTCTATCCTGTATCTATGAAACAGTTGATGGATATTGCAGATACAGGCAATATTATGCCGCCGAAGACTACTTGGTTTGAACCGAAACTCCGTTCAGGGCTGGTGATTCATAAGTTAGATTAAGAAATATCTGTTATGCGAAAATCATTGTTGACGGGAATTATATCAATAGATGTGACGCTTGATTGATGTAGAAAAAATAGTGACGGGATATGCCCGGGATAGTGACGGTATCGTTGTGGTATAGCGTCACTATTTTTATTGGATAGCGTCACTATTTTTAATTCCCCCAACTGCCTATCATCGATAAGTGGAACATTAATATTTCCAAATGATAGATTGACTTTTCTCATTAAAGACGTATCTTTGCAACATGACTGCTGAAGATACTTATAAAACCATCATTGAGCCTTCCGAAGGTATTTATACGGAAAAACGAAGCAAGTTCATTGCTATAGCCCTTCCTGTGCGTACTCTCGATGAGATAAAAATGCATCTTGAAACGTATCAGAAAAAGTATTATGATGCCCGGCATGTATGCTATGCTTATATGTTGGGAGCTGCACGAAAGGATTTCCGTGCCAATGATAACGGAGAACCTTCCGGAACAGCGGGTAAACCCATTCTCGGACAGATAAACTCGAATGAACTGACGGATATACTGATTATAGTAGTTCGTTATTTTGGAGGAATCAAGTTGGGGACAAGTGGATTGATTGTTGCTTACAAGGCCGCTGCTGCCGAAGCTATTGCTGCTGCTACTATTATAGAAAAGACGGTAGATGAGGATGTGACGGTAATGTTTGAATATCCTTTTATGAATGATGTCATGCGCATTGTGAAAGAAGAGGAACCGGAGATTCTGAATCAGTCGTATGATATGGATTGTAGCATGACATTGCGGATTCGTCGTTCGATGATGCCTAAGTTGCGTGCACGTTTGGAGAAGGTGGAGACAGCGCGGATTCTTGATGATGAGAATATTTTGTAGGTAAAGTATTAGAAGTAGTAATAGAGATAGAGAGTGGATTGCATGATAAATAAATGTCACATAATTTTTAGTCTGTTTTTAAGTTCCTTTGTATGGATGAGTGTTCAGGCGCAAGCACAAATACAGGAAACTCAAAAACTGGCTCCTAATAATATTCCTGTTCCGTGGTATTCGCAGAAAATCGCAGGATGCCCTTACTCGCATTGCTCTCTGGCTTCTTCGTTAATGGTCTTTGATTATTTTAAGGGAATGACGGCTGATACACAACGTACAGCCCAGGATGCAGAAAAGAAACTGATTGAATATCAGCGGAACTACTTTCTGAAAAAACGTGCTCCTTTCCGTCGCCGTACTTCAATAGGGCAGGGAGGATATTATTCTTTTGAGATTGATTCGTTGACACGTTATTATGAAAACATGATAAGTGCCGAACATTTCCAGCAGAAAGATTACCGGATATTGAAAGATTATATTGATCGTGGCATTCCTGTGCTTGTGAATGTGAGATATACAGGTGCAGTTCGTGGTTTGCGTCCCGGTCCGAGAGGGCACTGGATGGTGCTTCGTGGTATTGATGATAAACATGTGTGGGTGAATGATCCCGGACGTTCGCCGGAGATGCGGACTAAAGGAGAAAATATCTGTTATCCTATTAAGAAACAGTCGGGTAACCCTTCTTATTTTGATGGTTGTTGGACGGGACGATTTATCATAGTTACTCCCAGAGAATGGGTACGAAACTCCCTGTTTGCACAAGTAGGCAAGCTCCCTCCATTGGAGGAGGTGACTCATATAGTTCCTCCGGTTGTGTCGTCTGTAATATCAGTAGTAGAATTAAGATAAAACATTTGTAGTAAAATAAAGAAGAACAAAAATATATGGCATTTGAAGCAACCAAAAAAGAATGGTGCGAACTCTATTCTTTCTTTCGTCTCTTAGCAGATGGAAAAGTAGTGTTAGGCACAGCAGAAGCAAAGGCGGGAGATACATTTTGGCCTGTTGCAATGATTCAACGGGAAGAACATGATGGAACACGTCAGTATTATATTGAGGAAGATGCGATTCGTATAGAAGGAGAGAATGGGAGTAAGTCCATGCCTCGTGAAGATTTTGGTATTGTAGCTGATCTGATATTGCAGGCTGTGAAATCTTCTTCGGAAAATGATGTTGCTTCTCCGGAAGGAGTAGAAGAGTTTTTAGACGAAGCTGCCATTTTCGATTTGGAAGCAAAAACAGAAGATCGCACAGATTTTTCCGTTGCGTTCTGGCATCCGAAAGCTCCGTTAAGAGGTTTCAATGTCCGTTCACGGTTGGGCGTAATGAATCCGTTGTTGGACGGAGGGCGTGCAGCGAATCTTAAACTGGAACAGAGTGGAGTCAAATTTGCCACTCCAACAGTGAATAAAATCAATGCTTTGCCTGAATCTCCGAATGAAGTTGCCGAACGGATGATGATGATCGAACGTTTGGGTGGCGTACTTAAATACGCTGATGTAGCCGACCGTGTGTTCCGCAGTAATCTTTTGATGATTGATCTGCATTTTCCACGTGTATTGACAGAAATGGTTCGTATCATGCATTTGGATGGTATCTCCCGTATTAGTGAGTTGACGGAAGTTATCAAACAAATGAATCCGTTGAAGATTAAAGATGAACTCATCAATAAGCATAAGTTCTATGAATTCAAGATGAAACAGTTCTTGATGGCATTAGCATTGGGAATGCGTCCTGCAAAGATTTATAATGGATTGGATTCGGCTGTGGAAGGTATTCTATTGGTGGATGGAAGTGGAGAAGTGCTTTGTTATCATAAATCGGAAAAGCAAATAATGGAGGATTTCTTGTTTCTAAATACCCGTTTAGAAAAAGGATCTTTAGAGAAAGATAAATACGGGTTTCTGGAGAGAGAGAATGGAATCTATTATTTCAAACTGAATGCAAAGATTGGGCTGGTCAAACGGTAGAAAAGTACAATGTATTGATTGCAGTCAAACTAATAATGATGACATACTTATATAAAATACTTGTTATCTATGAAAACAAATGAAGTTTTAGAGAACATTAAAGCACGCCGTAGCGTACGGGCTTATACTGGCCAGCAAGTTTCAGAAGAGGATTTGCAGGCTATTTTGGAAGCTGCAACTTATGCACCAAGTGGAATGCATCTGGAAACATGGCATTTTACAGCTATTCAAAATATGGATAAGTTGACAGAACTGAATGAACGGATTAAAGGGGCTTTTGCAAAAAGCGACGATTCTCGTTTGCAGGAACGTGGACATAGCAAGACTTATTGTTGCTATTATCATGCTCCGACTTTAGTGATTGTATCTAATGAACCTACTCAATGGTGGGCTGGTATGGATTGTGCCTGTGCCATAGAAAATATGTTCCTGGCTGCCCAGTCTTTAGGTATCGGCTCTTGTTGGATCAATCAGTTGGGGACAACATGTGATGATCCGGAGGTTCGTGAATTTATTACTGCTTTAGGTGTTCCTGCCAATCATAAAGTCTACGGTTGTGTAGCTTTGGGTTATCCTGATTCGAAGATTCCAATAAAAGAGAAAAAGGTAAAGGCTAATACAATAACTATCGTTAGATAGAATACAGCTTCTTTTCTGATAAAAATAATTCCGGGACTTAACGTATGTGAGTCCCGGAATTATTTTTGTGAGGTGATTCTTTAAGAGACAGTGCTCTGTAAATCTCTTTGGATAGGCCCCTTTTTACTCGAAAGTACCATAACGGGTGGGGAGTAGTTTACGGTCTCCCAAGGTGTTATCTACGCGAGCTACATTTATCCAGAATTTATTGTCACGTACACTTTCTATAGGATAAGCTGCTTTCTCGCGTGTATATGAGTGTTCCCAACGATCACTTACAATTTCATATTCCGGATGAGGAGCATTAATCAATACATTATTATCTTTATCCGCTTCGCCATTCTTCACTTCTTGAATTTCTTTCCAGATATTCAGCATGACATCTACGAAATTGTCTAGTTCTGCCAGACTTTCACTTTCTGTTGGTTCAATCATCAACGTACCGTGGACGGGGAAGGAGAGAGTAGGAGCATGATAACCGTAATCCATCAGGCGTTTAGCAATATCATTCTCCGAGATGCCTGCTTCTTCATGTACTTTCCGGCATTCCAGAATCATTTCGTGTCCTACGAAACCGTTGGCTCCCCGATAAACAACTCCATACGTATCTTTCAGACAAGTAGCCAGATAATTAGCGTTCAGGATCGCAATTTTAGTTGCCTGTGTCAGTCCTTCTGCACCCATCATACGGATATATCCGTATGTGATAGGCAGAATACCTGCACTGCCGAATGGAGCTGCCGATACTTGATTTTGTGAATTGCCGAAGATTCCGTGTCCGGGAAGGAAAGGAACCAGATGTTCGGCTACGCAGATAGGACCGACTCCCGGACCTCCGCCACCATGAGGGGAAGCGAATGTTTTATGAAGATTCAAGTGACAGACATCCGCACCGATGAATCCCGGATTGGTTAATCCTACCTGTGCATTCATATTGGCTCCGTCCATATATACTTGTGCACCACAGGCGTGAATGATGTCGCAAATCTCTTTTATCTCGGTCTCGAAGATACCATGTGTAGAAGGATAGGTAATCATCAGTGCAGCCAATTCATCTTTATTCTCTTCAGCTTTTGCACGTAGGTCAGCCATTTCTACATTCCCCTGTTCGTCGCATGCACAGGTGACAGTTACGAAACCTGCCTGTATAGCAGACGCAGGATTGGTTCCGTGAGCCGAAGCCGGAATCAAGACTTTGTTCCGGTGTCCCTGACCGATACTTTCGAGATAGGCACGAATCACACGAAGACCTGCATATTCTCCCGCGGCACCCGAATTGGGTTGTAGACTAACTCCTGCAAATCCGGTGATAACTTTCAAATCTTCACTTAGGTTCTTGATTAATTCACGATAACCTTCTGCCTGGTCTTCCGGAACCAGCGGGTGCATACCCATAAACTCGGGACGGCTTAACGGCAACATTTCTGCGGCTGCATTCAGCTTCATTGTACATGAACCGAGGGAAATCATGGATTGTGCAAGAGAAATATCTTTGCGGTCCAGACGTTTGATGTAACGCATCATCTCTGTTTCCGTGTGATACTTGCTGAATACTTCGTGTGTCAGGAAAGGAGTTGTACGTTTTAAATCCTTGTCGATGTTGTTTCTTTCCGGAATGTCGTCTACTTTCTGGTAATCTTTTCCGGCGGCAATGGCAAAAATCGAGAGCAACACATTGGCAGCTGCCACATCTGTTGTTTCGTCAATGCTGAAACCAACATTACCATTTTCATAATAGCGCAGATTAACTTCTTTGGTAAGTGCTATCGTACGGATTTGCTGTGCCGAAACGTGTTCGGGCAATTCGAAACGTAAGGTGTCAAAGTATTGAGCGTTGACTTGTGTATATCCGCATTTCTTTAATTGCTTTTCAAGAAATACAGTAATGCTGTGTATACGTGATGCAATTGTAGTGATACCTTCCTGACCGTGATAAACGGCATAAAAGCCTGCCATAGTAGCTAATAATGCTTGTGCGGTACAGATATTTGAAGTTGCTTTTTCCCGTTTGATATGTTGTTCACGTGTCTGTAAAGCCATTCGGTAGCAGAGTTTGCCATATTTGTCTTTAGACCATCCGATGATTCGTCCCGGCATATTCCGCTTGTATTCGTCTTTGGTAGCAAAGAAAGCAGCCGACGGACCGCCATAGAACATTGGAGTACCCAGGCGTTGTGTGGTTCCGAATACAATATCTGCTCCCCATTCCCCCGGAGGAGTTAGCAGGGCGAGACTTAAAATATCAGCGGCAACAGCTACTTTGCAGTCTGCGGCATGTGCTTTTTCGGTAAATTCGGAATAGTCCTCTACGTTTCCATGTGAGTTCGGATATTGCAGAATACAGGCAAACACTTCCGGCGAAGGTTCAAAATCTTTATATTTGCCTACACGTAGTTCAATGCCTTGAGGTACGGCACGTGTGGTCATAACAGCTAATGTCTGTGGAAAAATATTCTCGTCTACGAAGACTACGTTCGCATTGGCTTTCTGTTGTGCGCGGGAGCGTAAGGCATACATCATGCTTACGGCTTCGGCGGCGGCAGTTGCTTCGTCCAGAAGCGAGCAGTTGGCAAGTGGCATGGCAGTAAGGTCACATACGGCTGTCTGGAAATTCATCAATGCTTCCAGACGTCCTTGCGATATCTCTGTCTGGTACGGAGTGTAAGAAGTATACCATACCGGATTTTCGAATACATTCCGCTGGATAACAGCCGGAGTGATCGTGTTGTACCATCCCAAACCGATATACGTGGTATATAGTTTGTTTTTAGCTGCCAGTTCAGCGATGTGTTTTCCAAATTCGTATTCCGTCAGCGGACTAGTCAATGCTAGCGGCTCTTTCAGCCGTATATTGGCGGGAATTGTCTGATTAATCAATTCATCCAGTGAGTTCACGCCAATTTTGCGGAGCATTATGGCTGTATCTTGTTCATTGATGCCGATGTGACGGCTAGCTAACAAATCGGTTTTCATAATAATCAAGTATTAAATTAAGTATTACGTATCAAGTATTAAGTATTACTGCGGTTAATGGGCGGTTCGCCTTGTTAATACCTAATACTTGATACTTAATACTTATTTTTTATTATCTAAAAAATGGGTTTTCAGCTTTCTCCATTCCGATAGTCGTGGGAGCGCCGTGTCCCGGATAAACGACTGTTTCGTTGGGAAGAACGAATAAACGGCTGCAAATATGTTCTATCAGTTCATCGAAGTTGCCTCCTGTGAGATCAGCACGGCCGATGCTGCCTTGGAACAGGACGTCACCGGAGAACATGCAGTTGTCTTCTTTGCAATAGTACACCAAGCTGCCGGGTGAATGTCCGGGCACGTGTATTGCTTCCAGTTTGGTATGTCCGAAAGTGATGATATCTCCGTCGTGCAGGTATTTGCCCAATGGTACAGGTTCTTCCTGCAACTGAAAGCCAAACATTCTGCTTTGTTTCGGTGCTTCGTCAATCCAGTACTCGTCTGCTTTGTTTGCTTCTGCCGATAATCCGAATTCTTTCAGCATGAACGGATTTCCGAAGATATGATCCAGGTGTAAATGAGTATTCAGCAGATGCTTTACATTCAGTTCATTGGTAAAAATGAACTTTTTCAGTGCTTGCTTTTCTTCTTCATAGAAACAGCCCGGATCAATTACGACTGCTTCTTTAGTGTCATCCCATAATACGTAGCAATTTACGGGAAACATATTAAATTCAAATCTTTTTATTTTCATGGTTTCTCTATGATTTATCATCTATCAGAACATATAGTCTTGTTTAAATCGGAACATATACCACTTTTTTTGTTTTAAAGAACTCTTCCTCGAAGTTGTCGCTCAAGCTATGAATGACCGTTTTATGTTTGAACGGCATTGTTTCATGCTCCAGTTCACCGCCTTTGAGACAGATAAGTCCGTTGGGCAATGCATTCTGTTGTTTCGAAGAGATATTCTTTTTGATAATCTTAATCAAATCCGCCAAAGGCATTACGGCACGGCTGACAACAAAGTCGAACGTTCGTTTCTCCTCTTCTGCACGGGCATGGCGGAAAGTCACATTTTTCAGTCCGATGGCATTTGCCACTTCGGTTGCTACACGTACTTTCTTGCCGATACTGTCTACGAGGTGGAATTTTACCTCGGGAAACAGGATTGCTAAAGGAATGCCGGGAAAACCTCCTCCTGTACCCAAGTCCATGATGCTGGTTCCGGGGCGGAATTGGATGACTTTGGCAATGCCTAATGAATGGAGCACATGATGCTCATATAAATTCTCAATGTCCTTGCGGGAGATAACGTTGATTTTTGAATTCCAGTCAGTGTAGAGGTCGTATAGAGCTGCAAATTGTTTGCGCTGCTCTTCCGTCAGATCAGGAAAATATTTCAGTATGATTTCCACTGTTTGAATTTTGAATTATAAGTTTTGAATGATAGATGTGGATGAATATCCTATTCTGTCACATGGAAGTGATAACAACAGGATATTCATTGGTGTTCAGCTTTTTATGATTTTTAATTTTTTAGCTCTCCCAGAATCGGGTTACTGCCTAATAGATGTTCCATCATAGCAAATGGGATTGTTACCTTTACAGGTCCCATAGAATAAGGAGTGATATCATATACATTATAATAGAAGGTGACTCCTTCTTTGCTTAGGTAGAAATTCTCTGTCGGAGTGATGTCACCGGTTGAAGCATATCCCATGTCTTCCAATGCTTCGTGAGTGGTCACTTTGTTATCTGCCATGAGCTGATTCCAGATCAGGTCGGTCAATGCATCTTTGTAGTCTCCGACAAAAATATCATCGAGACGGAGCGGACGCATCAGGGTGAGGTCCATATTTAAATAAGTTGCCATGTAAATTCCATGTGCACCTCCGGTATATTCGTTATAGTCGATGCGATATACAAGTAGGTCTTTATCATACAGTTGCACATGGCTTTCTATACCTTTATAATAAGAATACCAGGCACCGATGGAAGATTCGTCTTCCTTGTCTTTCTCATCCTCGGTATACATAGGTTCGAGATCGCGACGGTATTCGCTGATATAATTCTCGGTATATTGCTTTACAACTTCTTCCGGTTTTTCGCCGATATATTTATCTCCGAAACAAGCCGAAATGAAATAAGTATTCAGACTGTCTTTCAGCATATCATCCGATGATTTTACCGGATAAGCAAAATTAATAATAATATTGCAGGCCGGTTTGGCTGTATCATTGAAGAGGTGAGCTGTCTTATTCACTTGAATGCTATCAAACTGTAACGCACCTGTGTTTTTGTTCATCTTGTCATGACAAGAAAACAAAAAGCCGCTTACCGAAAGTATAATTGCAAGCAGACTGACATATTGTTTTTTCATACCCGTTTTTTCTGTAAATTCAACATTTGTTTTATCATTCACTATTGACAAATATAGATGAAATTCGTGAACCGGGCTAATAAAAACAGAAAAAAATGCAGCTATTTATTCCCTATAATGGGATTGGCGGATATTATCCGCCAATCAATGCTTGCAAACTTTAGTGATATCTACTGTGAATCCATCTTCAGCAGGCATAAATTTCCCTTTCATTTTCAGGAATTCGATAAGGGTATCTACATCCATGTTTTCTGCCGAGCAAGCATAAAAACGTTGCTGTGAGCCAAACTTCTTAATGATTGCTTCCCGCAATGATGATTCCGAGTAGCTATTTCCTTCCATCATGTGGAGGACTTCATGAGCATGTAATTGTTCCATAATCTTTTTTTTCTGCAAAGATAGGGCAGAGATTGCTTAGAAACTGTAACATATGTGACAAAACTGCATAATATTCATTGAAAATTGAAAATAACCATTTCACTATGCGTTCCTATTCTGAAGGGTGGTCCCCAAAGGGACAATCCGGAAGATACATACACATGACTGTTTCCCCATTGGCGATAACCGTGGCTTTGCTCGAAGATATAGTCGGTCACCCAATTAATAGGCCATATTTGTCCGTGGTGTGTATGCCCGCTGAATTGCAGGTCGATGCCGGCAGCTTCCGTTTTTTCCAAATCAAAGGGTTGATGATCCAATAAAATGATAGGTTTGCTTTTATCGACATTCACCATTAACTCTTGCAGGGAATGACGCATGCGGTTATGGCGGTCATCACGTCCTATCAGTTGTATGCCGTTGGGAAGTGTAACTACTGAATCGCGCAATAATTGTATTTGAGTGTTTTTAATATATCGGATACTTTCATCGATACCGCTAATGTATTCGTGATTGCCGAGAACCATATAGATACCCATAGGAGCTTTCAAGTTAGCTAATTCTTCCGCCATATTCTCTGTATAAAGAGGTACAACGCTATTATCAATTAGGTCACCACTAATCAGAATCAAGTCGGGATGCTGCGCATTTATCATTTTCACATATTTTTTTAATGCGGCTTTCCCTGTACCATTTCCCAAGTGAACATCGCTGATTGCGACGATTTTAATTGCTTGGGGAGTATCTTCATATTGTTTATTGGTTAAAATGTTGACTACATTGGTTTCCGGATGATGATAGTTATATACCCCATATCCCAGCAATCCCAACGTGAACACTAAAGACAGATAGAACCTATATTTGCAGACAACTTTGAATAATTTCAAGAGATCAAACAAAAGCAGGAATAATGCCATGTATAGAGTAAATATCAACCAACTTGTTCCAATGGTGTACATCGAATGGGAGATAAAGACAGGCATCTCAAGGTTACGAGCCAGCATCGTGCCGAAAAAGGATAAAGCACATATCCAGAATAAAACGGTCAGGAATATTTTTACTCCGAGAGATTTAACTTTCAGAGCTTGCTTTGCTCTGATAAATATGTAGGCATTACCTGCCAGATAAAGAGTGATAATGATGAGTAAATATGTAAGCATAGTGTTTACTTAAAAATCAGAGAATTTATTGGGGCAAAGATAGGTTTTATTGTTGAGTAAAAAGAGTTAATAGTGCTGATATGACTCTAAAATAGCCAAATAAAGGAAAGAGAATGTGTCTGTAACGGATTGATTAAATCTTAATTACGAAAAATTATAGGAAAATCTGTTTTTATTCTTATCTTTGTCCTCTGAAATGAAAAGACTAACCTACATAACAGCACTTATCCTTTCTCTCCTGATTATCTATTCAGGAGGTGGAGTCTCTCTTGTGCGTTATTGCTGTGCCCGTTGTGAAGCGGTGCAGAGCTGTTGTGATACAGGCTGTCCGAAGTGTAAAAAGACTCATACTTGTGATTCAAAAAAAGGTTGTAAAGATAAGGGTTGTACAGCTACTATCTATAAGCTCGATTTGATGAAACATACTACTGAACTGACAACATCAGCTTTAGTAGTCGATCTTTTGTGTGAGCATTTTTGCTATCTGTTGACTCCGACCTATGCGGATAAACCGGTAGAATATGATAGTCTGACCTCTCCGCCACCTCTCTGTTCGAGGCAGAAGCTGGCGCTATATTCCACTTATATTATTTAGCCACTATTTCTTTCTTATTTATTCCTTTGCTTTCTATCGAATATGGAAGTAAAGCGAAACTGAATGCAACTAAGTTGCATGAGAAATGAATTAATTTTGTATCTCGAAAGTAACTTTAGAAAGAATGAAATATATGATAATAGGACTGTTCCTGTTATTTGCCGGTAATCTATATGCGCAAGTACGGGGAACAGTGAAAGATAGTACTGGGGAGGCTATTCCGGGTGCAAATGTGTTCTGGATGAATACAGGACAAGGAGTGACAACTAAGGAAGATGGTAGTTTTTCTATTGTAAAACCTTCCAAAAGCCACATGTTAATAATCAGTTTTATTGGTTTTCAGAATGATACCATTCATGTGAGCAGTAAAAATCAGCAGTTGGATATTGTGCTTCGTGATGGAGTGGAATTGAATGAGGTGAATATTGTCACTCGCAAACTGGGGACGATGAAATTACGCAGTAGCGTGATGAACGAAGATATGATAAGCAGTGCTGAATTGAGTAGAGCTGCTTGTTGTAATCTGGGTGAAAGTTTTGTGACCAATCCTTCGGTAGATGTGAGCTATTCTGATGCAGCAACAGGGGCCAAGCAGATTAAATTGTTGGGACTGTCCGGCACTTATGTGCAGATGTTGACGGAAAACATTCCGAATTATCGTGGGGCAGCTTCTCCTTATGGACTAGGTTATGTTCCCGGTCCGTGGATGCAGAGTATACAAGTTTCCAAAGGAACGTCTTCAGTAAAGAATGGTTATGAAGCCATCACCGGACAGATTAACGTGGAATTTAAGAAGCCGCAGTTGCCGGAAGCCGACTGGGTATCTGCCAATCTTTTTGCAAGTACTACCAACCGGTATGAAGCCAATGCAGATGCTACATTAAAAATTTCCAAACGATGGAGCACTTCTTTGCTGGCACATTATGAGAATGAGACTAAAGCGCATGATGGCAATGATGACGGATTTGTGGATATTCCTCAAGTAGAACAGTATAATGTGTGGAACCGATGGGCATATATGGGCGACCATTATGTTTTTCAGGCAGGTATCAAAGCTCTTTCCGAAACACGTACCAGCGGACAGTTCAATCATGGAGGGGCAATACACTCCGGTGATTTATATAAAGTGGGGATTGATACAGAACGTTATGAATTCTTCACCAAGAACGCTTACATATTTAATAAGGAGAAGAATACGAATCTGGCTTTGATTCTTTCCACCACTTTGCACAATCAGGATGCTACGTATGGACGCAAACTGTATAATGTGGATCAAACCAACGTTTATGCTTCGCTGATGTTTGAAACGGAATTTAATCCGCAGAACAGCTTTTCTGCAGGATTAAGCTTTAATTATGATGCTTACGACCAGCATTATCGTTTGGAGAATAATACGGATAATCCTCTCAAAGCCTTTGAAAAGGAAGCTGTTCCCGGTGCATACGTGCAATATACGTTGAACCTGAATGATAAATGGATGGTGATGGCGGGTTTGCGTGGAGACTACAGTAACGAACATGGTTTCTTTGTGACTCCGCGTGCACATCTTAAATACAATCCGAATGATTATGTGAACTTCCGTCTTTCTGCCGGAAAAGGGTATCGTACCAATCATGTGCTGGCAGAAAACAATTATCTGCTTTCCAGTAGTCGTAAGGTAGAAATAGCTAAGAATTTGGATATGGAAGAAGCATGGAATTACGGTGCCAGTGTATCTACTTATATTCCTATATTCGGCAAAACGCTGAATGTAAATGCGGAATACTATTACACAGATTTCTTGAAACAAGTAATAGTGGATATGGATAGCAACCCTCATGAAGTGGCTTTCTATAATTTGAATGGACGTTCTTACTCGCATGTATTCCAGGTGGAAGCAAGTTATCCTTTTTTCAAAGGATTCACCTTGACAGGAGCTTACCGACTCACGGATGCAAAAACGACTTACAAGGGGGTGCGAATGGAGAAACCTCTAACCAGCAAATACAAAGGCTTGCTCACTGCTTCTTACCAGACTCCGCTGGGGATTTGGCAGTTTGATGCAACACTGCAACTGAATGGTGGAGGTAGGATGCCTACTCCTTATGAATTGGGAGATGGACAGTTGTCCTGGGAACGTCGTTATGGTAGTTTTGAGCAGTTGAGCTTACAGGTGACACGTTACTTCCGCCGCTGGTCTATCTATGTAGGAGGAGAGAACCTGACCAATTTCAAACAAAAGAATCCGATTATCGATGCGGCAAATCCTTGGGGAAACAACTTTGATTCCACTATGATATGGGGACCGGTACACGGGGCAAAAGGATATATCGGAATACGTTTTAATTTAGCTAGGAATAGTGAGTAAAAACTAGGAATAGTGAGTTGCGAAACGATCGCATAGAAAATAAAGAATACTAATTTTAAACTGATAGGAAAAATGAAAACAAAAAGATGGATGGCCACTTGCGTGGTGGCTCTTTTGAGTGTAGCAGCTGTATTGGCAAAAGATATTCGTGTAGTCGTATTCAAAGTGTCCCAGATGCATTGTGAGAAATGCGAAAAGAAAGTAAAGGACAATATGCGTTTTGAAAAGGGATTGAAGGATATTGCGACCGAAGTAAAAACTAAAATGGTGACTATCACGTATGATGCTGAAAAAACGAATGTAAAGAACTTGCAAGCAGGATTTAACAAGTTCAATTATGAAGCTGAATTTGTAAAAGAAACAAAGAAAGACGATCAGAAGACTGATAAGAAGTAATTGAACAAATACCTGTATTAGCTTGTTTCTATAAACAAACAATGGTTCTTCCCCGACTCCTTTCCGGGAGGAAGGGAAGACCGTAAATAATAATTATATGGGTAACACAATAAAAAAGGCATTTCCTGTACTTAATATGCATTGTGCAGGATGTGCCAATAATGTAGAAAAAACAGTGAAAAAATTGCCGGGAGTCATTGAGGCTTCCGTTAATTTTGCTACCAATACATTGACCGTTTCTTATGAGAAAGACCAGCTGACTCCCGGGGAAATCCGTGCGGCTGTGCTTGCGGCAGGTTATGATCTGATTGTGGAAGAAGCCCACAAGGAGGAACGCCGGGAAGAGGAGCAGCATAAGCGTTACACTCGTTTGAAGTGGAAGGTGATTGGGGCTTGGATTTTGGTAGTACCGTTGCTGGTATTTTCCATGATACTGATGCATGTACCCTACTCTAATGAGATTCAAATGGTACTTGCTATCCCTGTCATGGTCTTTTTCGGAGGTGGTTTCTTTACCGGAGCTTGGAAACAGGCTAAACTGGGACGGAGCAATATGGATACACTGGTTGCACTTAGTACTTCCATTGCTTTTCTGTTCAGTCTGTTCAATACTTTCTTCCCCGAATTTTGGTATGCTCGTGGATTGGAACCGCACGTCTATTATGAGGCTTCTGCGGTGATTATCGCTTTCGTTCTTACCGGAAAATTGATGGAGGAGCGTGCTAAAGGAAATACCTCGACTGCTATTCGCAAGTTGATGGGAATGCAGCCTAAAGTTGCCCGGGTTCTGCGCAATGGAGTGGAAGAGGAGATTTTGATCGAGAACCTCCAGATAGGTGATATGGTTGTTGTACGCCCGGGAGAACAGATACCTGTGGACGGTCAGCTTTCCGAAGGCGATTCGTATGTTGACGAAAGTATGATTAGTGGTGAACCGGTTCCGGTAGAAAAGAAGAAAGGCGATAAAGTCTTGGCAGGAACGATCAACCAGCGTGGCTCGTTTATCATACATGCCACACAGGTAGGTAGTGAAACGGTGCTTGCCCGCATCATTTCCATGGTGCAGGAAGCGCAGGGTAGCAAAGCTCCCGTGCAACGTATCGTCGATCGTATTACTGGAATTTTTGTACCTGTCGTATTGGGCATTGCTATCCTGACATTTGTTTTATGGGTTGCTATCGGTGGTAGTGAATATATCTCTTATGGTATCCTGTCAGCTGTTTCTGTCCTTGTCATTGCTTGTCCGTGTGCTTTGGGACTTGCTACGCCTACTGCATTGATGGTGGGAATAGGCAAAGCTGCCAGCCAGCATATTCTGATTAAAGACGCGGTAGCTTTGGAACAAATGCGTAAAGTGGATGTCGTTGTACTGGATAAAACCGGAACATTGACTGAAGGACACCCTACTGCTACCGGATGGTTATGGGCACAATCGCAGGAACCTCATTTCAAAGATGTGCTTTTAGCTGCGGAAATGAAATCGGAGCATCCGCTTGCCGGTGCTATCGTTTCTGCACTTCAGGATGAGGAGAAGATAAAACCTGCTGCATTGGACAGTTTCGAAAGTATTACGGGAAAAGGAATCAAAGTCTCTTATGAGGGACATACCTACTGGGTAGGTAGTCATAAACTCCTAAAAGATTTCAGTGCGACAGTAAATGATGTGATGGCTGAAATGCTGGTTCGCTATGAATCGGATGGCAATGGTATTATCTACTTTGGATGCGAAAACGAGTTATTGGCTATCATTGCTGTTTCTGACCCGATAAAAGCTACTTCAGCCGAAGCAGTGAAAGAACTGAAACGTCAAGGTATTGACATTTGTATGTTGACGGGTGACGGGCAGCGGACGGCATTAGCTGTTTCTTCCCGTTTAGGAATCGAACGTTTTGTCGCTGACGCTCTGCCGGACGATAAAGCCGAATTTGTGCGTGAGCTTCAAATGCAGGGAAAGAAAGTCGCTATGGTAGGAGATGGTATCAATGATTCGCAGGCTTTGGCACTGGCTGACGTCAGCATCGCCATGGGGAAAGGAACTGATATTGCTATGGACGTAGCTATGGTAACTTTGATGACATCGGATTTATTGCTGCTTCCTAAAGCTTTTCAGCTGTCAAAGCAGACGGTCAAACTGATTCATCAGAATCTTTTCTGGGCGTTTATTTATAATCTGATCGGCATTCCTATTGCTGCCGGTATCTTGTTCCCATTGAACGGTTTGTTATTGAATCCGATGTTGGCAAGTGCTGCAATGGCCTTCTCCAGTGTGAGTGTAGTGCTCAATTCATTGAGCTTGGGAAGAAAATGAGTAAGCGACTGTAAAAAGAAAACAAACTGTAAGTAAATAATAAACGGTGAATACTTTGCGGATCATGCGCAATTTATTCACCGTTCATTTTTTTGCAATTCGTTGTTATAATTTTATCCTCTATCGTTCTTCGTAAGAATTATCTGTTTCTGAATTCCAATGGCGTCATTCCTACGTACCGCCTAAAATATTTACCAAAGAATGAGGCACTGGGGAAGTTTAGAGAATAAGCTATTTCTTGGATAGTCATATTAGTGCCTTTCAGTTTCGCTTTGGCATCCATGATTACAATATAAGCAATGGTGTCCAATACACTTTTACCTGTCACTTGTCTCACGGTTGTGCTTAGATGCTGAAGCGAGATTCCCAGTTTGTCTGCGTAGAATTGTGCACGACGTTCATTCTTATAATTCTCGGTGATGGCTTGAATCAATTCACGACAGATTTCCTTTTTGCGGTTCGAACTGCTGTTCTCACCCGGAAATTTATGATATATCAGTCGTATGCTTGTCAGGATAGTCTGAAGAGATAACTCAACCAATTCGGAATCCATTTCGAAATTCTCATTGCAACTGGCCCGTGATAATAGAGCAAAATAGTCTTTCAGATAACTGGCTACTTCTTCATTAAGAGGAACCACCGGCTGCTCTATCAGTTTGGGATATGCATTACCAATATTCTTCATCAGATTGATTCGTCCGGCACAATGGGCGGAGAAGCCGGCAAAGCAAAGACATACTTTTTCTGTTCTCTCCCGAAACTGGATGATTGTTCCCGGTAACAATGTTATCAGGTCATTAGGACGAATTTCATAATCAAGCAGATTGATGGAGGCTTTCATCGAACCTTCGGTGCAGATGGCAACAATACATGCCTGCAATCGACACGATTGCTTATAAATATTGAGAATGTCTTCCGTAACATTCGTCCATGCTAATACTTCGGTAGGCAAGTCTACCTGTGGAAAGTCCATTTTCATAGTTGTGTTTGTTATATTAGGCCAACAAATGTACACATTTTCTTTTTATTTCTTACCTTTGTTTTTATGAAAACAGTTTTTATTGATTGGAATTTAATCCCATATGCCGAAGCATGGCAACGGCAGACAGAATGGTTTGATGATATTGTCCGGGCAAAAGTTCAGGGCGGGAGTTATGAAAATCGTGTCGTAATGTGCGAGCATCCCCATGTTTATACATTAGGGCGTAGCGGGAAAGAAAATAATATGCTGTTGAGTGATGAACAGCTGAAAGCGATTGACGCTACTCTTTATCATATTGATCGGGGAGGGGATATCACTTATCATGGTCCCGGACAACTGGTATGCTATCCGATACTGAATCTTGAGGAATTTCAGTTAGGATTGAAAGAATACGTTCATCTGTTGGAAGAAACGGTGATTCGCGTATGTGCTTCTTATGGCATTGAAGCCGGACGTTTAGAGAAAGCGACAGGAGTGTGGCTGGAGGGTGATACGCCCCGTGCGCGTAAGATTTGTGCTATCGGAGTGAGGAGCAGTCACTTTGTCACTATGCACGGACTGGCTTTGAATGTGAATACGGATTTACGTTATTTCAGCTATATCCACCCTTGTGGATTTATAGATAAAGGCGTCACTTCTCTTCGTCAGGAATTAAAGCACGATGTGCCGATGGACGAAGTGAAGCAACGCCTCGAAGATGAGCTTAGAAAACTATTCCAACTCCCAGTTGCCAGGTGCGGTGCATAAAGCAATCCTTATCAGCAAAGGCATAAGAGAAGTCTGCACGTATCGGCCAGAAGTTTATTCCGCAGCCTAGAGTGCCGTAGTTACCTACTCCTTTGTCTTTGTCGCCGAAATGGTATCCTGCACGGACAACACCATATTTCAGGAAATTATATTCGGCTCCTACACCGGCCTGTAGATGACGGATTTCAGAAGGAAGCAGGTAATTGAAGTCGAGCGCAACCTGCAAACGATTTTCTATACTGAACGGCAAGTCGATCGTACCCCCTAAGCCTAATCTGGCGGGTAGCTTCTGTCCATCCAGTTTTTTGCCTAAGTTGGCAGCTTGGAAACCAATGCTCCAGGAAGCCATTTCGTCCAACAGGGCCATGCTGCGATAGTAAGTCGCACCGAAGTCCAGGCAAACACTATTCTTGGTGTCTGCACCTTCTGCGGCTTTGGCTTGCAGGTATCTGAACGTTAATGACATCGACAGATTCTTGGCTACATTTCTGAAATAGGCAGCTTCCAGATCCCATATATGCGGACGGTAATCAAATACTTTGGGATCTTTGAAATGCCGGAAACCTATAGCAAATCCATGTATGCCTTCCCTGCCGATCCGATAGAAAAGGGAGGCACTATGTAGCGCATAGTCTTTGTTGATATTAGCGTATGAATAACTCGCACCCATCACTTCCTGTGAGAAGGCGATGGTAGAAGCATTATGAAAGATAGCTGTACTACCGTTATCGGTGGTAGCTAATCCTGTACCTGCCATACCTGCCGATTGGGCGTCCGGAGTAAGTTCCAGAAAGTAGGCGTTTGCCATTTCTTGTGCTCCCAGCAAAGTGGGGAATAAGCACGAGACGAGAAGGAAATGTTTTACTCGTTTCATAATCAGTTATTTTTAGAGTGAGACATCCGGACAACACGTATGCCTGTCCACGATTTATTGTTGTTTAGCATGTGATTGAGAGGTTCATCGCTGACAACTACTTTTCCCAATGTAGAAGAAGCGTGTAGCAGATGCAGTTTTCCATGTCTATATGCTGCTATTCCCACATGAGCTATATCCAATCCGGACACCTTCGTTGTAATGGCAATAATATCTCCATTCATGATCCAGGGCAATCCGGCTTCCGGCAGTTCGCTTTTCGGCAGCCAATGTACCACTTTTCCGGAGATTGCTTTTTCATGTTCGGCCATTTGTAGTACATTTTCCGGCGAATCAGCCAATTTTTTGTATTGCCGGGGGTGAGCGGACATATATGAAAGAGCTAATTTCTTAGTATGTACACTGTTCTTGGCAGTAATATCTGTGAGGAATCCGTGGCGAACGCCGTTTTCAATCCATTCAGAAGTGTAATGCAACCGGGAAGGATATCCGTTGATGATGCCATCCCGATAGCGTATTTTTTGCAGATTGTCAGCAAAGGAAGAACCGAGTGCCTGTGCAAGTGTATATTCTACAAAAGTGAGGCAGTCTACGGCATCAGTCCGAATCACTAGCGCTTCTTTTTCGTCTTGGTCTAATGTGTTGGCCACATATTTGGTTCCCAGGTAAGATTTCCCGATTCGTAACATAGGTTCCGAATCTTCCGGGAATACAACACCGTCACGCAGCCATTTCTCCAATTCTTGTGTCCATTGTTGCTTATATTTAAAACTGTCCTGAAATCCCCAGCCATGTCCTCCGGTAGGATAGACATGGAGAGTGGCCGGGACTTTGTTTTTTTGTAAAGCAAGGTAATAGTTTACTCCATGATAAGGCGATACGGAAGGATCGTCGGAGGTAATAGCTATAAATGCTTGCGGAGTATCGGGAGTTACTTGCAGTTCGGCAGAGAATTTCTGTATCTGTTCCATCGTAGGATTCTTACCGAGCAATGCCTCTCTTGTATTTCCCCGGGTGACTTGCATCATCGTGACCACCGGATAAAGTAATATCTGAAAATCCGGACGTGTTTCCGAATTATAATGAGTGGCGATTGTAGAAGCTAAATGTCCTCCTGCAGAGGCTCCCATTATTCCTACCCTGTGAGGATTGACATTCCATTCCTTGGCATGTTGCCGTACCATGCGAATTGCTTGTTCGGCATCTGATATGGGGACTTCGCAATGTCCGTTCGGCATCCGGTATTTTAACACAATATAGGTGATACCTTGTCCGCAAAACCAGGGGGCCATATCATAGCCCTCTCCATCCATACCAAGTCCACGATAACCTCCTCCGGGGCACATGATAATGGCCATTCCATTTGGCTTTTCCGGATGGTAGACCGTCATAGTGGGGTATGTGACATTGGTGACAAAATGGGGGCGCACTTCCTGCTCTTCTCCAGTTAACCCACTGGAATTGGGAGCACCGTCGGGCCACAAAGGTAGCTCGACGGGCTGTTGTGCAAATGTTATTGCAGTTATAAGTGATACTATGATGGATAATAGTCTCCTCATAATTAATTATTTAACTTTCATTGAAGCCTTTATAAAGTAAAGAATCAATAATGCGTATGCTCCTAATGCCAACACTTCAGACCAAGTATTGTTCAACCATGCTTCATTGACCAGATTGATTCCGCCAAAGCGCATTGCAGCACTGATTACTCCCATCAATGCACCTCCGGCAATGAAACCGGATGCCAACAAGGTTCCTTTTTCCCCTCTTTCCGTATTCAGGCTTGCATCTTTGCCACGGGTGGTCACAAACCAATTAACAGCTCCACCCACTACCAACGGTACGTTCAGTTCCAATGGAATAAACATACCCAGTGCGAAAGCTAATGCAGGAATTTTACAAAGAGTCAGAATAATCGCTAAGACAGCACCGATGCCGTATAACAACCAGGGTGCGCCTACACCACTCATCAACGGTTCGATAACGGCTGCCATTGCATTGGCTTGTGGAGCAGCCAGTGCGCCACTTGTAAATCCGTATGTCTTATTCAGGATAATCATTACACCGCCCACTGTTGCAGCTGATACGATCGTTCCCAAGAACTTCCATGTTTCCTGTTTGGCGGGTGTACTTCCGAGCCAGTACCCAATCTTCAAGTCGGTGATGAAACCTCCTGCCATTGACAGTGCAGTACATACCACACCACCCATCACCAATGCGGCAACCATACCCGAAGGACCTTTCAGACCGACAGCTACCATTACTACGGAGGCCAAAATCAGTGTCATCAACGTCATTCCCGAAACCGGGTTAGTACCTACAATGGCAATAGCATTAGCGGCTACTGTGGTAAACAGGAAAGAGATACCTGCAACTAAAACGATAGCTACCAATGTATGCAACAGGTTTCCTTGCATAACGTCGAGGTAGAAGAATAATACGATTAGTATCAATGTGATGATCGAACCGATAGCGATAATCTTCATTGAAAGATCCCGTTGCGTGCGGATAATGTTTTTCTCCACATTTCCTTTGCCACCCATCTCTTTAGCAGCCAGTCCGACAGCACTTTTGATGATGCTCCAGGAGCGGATAATACCAATCACACCTGCCATAGCAATACCACCGATACCGATGCTCTTGGCATAATATTTGAATATCTCTTCCGGACTCATCATTCCTACGGTAGATGTAACTTCCGGGTTCCAGGCATTCAATACACTGTCGCCCCAGATAGCGGACATTCCCGGAATGATAATCCACCATACAGCCAATGAACCGGCACAAATGATGGAAGCATATTTCAGTCCGACGATATATCCCAAACCGAGTACAGCAGCACCGGTATTTACCTTGAATACTAACTTTGCCTTTTCTGCGAGCATTTCTCCGGCACTGCAAACACGGGTGGTGAAGTTTTCGTTCCACCATCCGAATGTAGCTACGATGAAGTCATATAATCCACCGATCATACCTGCCATCAATAACGGTTTAGCCTGGCTGCCTCCTTTTTCTCCGGAGATCAGCACTTGTGTAGTAGCCGTTGCTTCCGGAAAAGGATATTTTCCATGCATATCACTAACAAAATATTTTCGGAAAGGAATCAGGAACAGGATACCCAATACACCACCCAGTAAGGAGCTGATGAATACCTGCATGAAAGTAACCGTCATTTCGGGATATTTGGCTTGAAGAATATAAAGAGCGGGGAGGGTAAAGATCGCTCCGGCAACAATGACACCGGAACAAGCTCCGATAGACTGGATAATAACATTTTCTCCCAACGCATTTTTTCTTTTTGCGGCTCCGGAAACTCCTACGGCAATGATTGCAATCGGAATAGCGGCTTCAAATACCTGTCCGACCTTCAACCCCAGATAGGCAGCGGCGGCTGAAAATAGGATTGCCATGGCAATACCCCATGCAACTGACCAGATATTAACTTCCGGATAATTTTTTGAGGGACCCATCAACGGGTTGTACACTTCCCCGGGTTTCAACTCTCTGAACGCATTCTCGGGTAACCCGGTGAATTTGTCTTCTTCTTGTTTCATAGTTTTTATAATTTGCTAATGTGTCAATTTACATTTCCGTCCTCAAAGTAAACAAAAAAAAAGGAGAACCGAAAGATTCTCCTTTATGTAATAGTCTATTTTTTCCTACTTTGCATCTTTTGCTGTCATATCGCCCTCGATATACAATCTTACCATCTCTGTTTTGGCATTGGTACGCAAGGTGATTGATTTTTTGAAATGTCCCGGATATTTGCCTGTTCCGTTATAAGTCACCTTGATTGTTCCCTTTTTGCCCGGCATGATGGGCTCTTTTGTATATTCGGGTACTGTACATCCGCATGAGGCTACAGCTTGATGGATTACCAAAGGAGCATCACCGATATTAGTAAAGGTAAATGTGCAACTGACAACCGGACTATTTTCTGAAAACTTACCGAAATCGTGAGTTGTTTTGTCAAACTTGATATCTGCATTTGTTTGCGCAAATGCAAAACTTACACCCATTACTAACAGGGTCATTAAAAAAAGTATCTTTTTCATTTTTCCTTCTCTTTTTGATTACAAATGCCAAAGATAATGCTTTTTCCCCTAAAATATACTTTATAGAGTGCGAAATAGTATTAAACGGCTCTCTTTTGCTATTTTGAGAGTTGGAATCCCAACATCATTCCGTCGTAATTATCAGCGAGTGAACTAACTGTTTTTAGTGCGGTACTGTTGCTTTTGCTACCGATGAAAGCCATCAGTTTCAGTAGCTTGTCCGAGTTGAACAGTAACTCCAGTGAACTGGAGCTGCAATTAACTTTTGCATGCAGATTCAGCAGTTTCAGGTATTTCAGGTCTACTTGTTTGGTTGAAGCGTTGTAGGAATAAGTTCCTTTCAATGTTTTTTTACCCACTGTGCTGGTGAAAGTGCTGTCGGCATTGAAGGTGAAGCTCATCTGACCGTCTTTAATACCTATTTTGCTTAATTGCTCGTTCAGTTTGTTTTCAGCCATAGTAGCTGCGGCCGCTCCTCCTGCTTTCATCAGCAAGTTGTCCGATTCAAATTCTACAGCCGAACCTTTGTAGTTCCATGTTCCGGTCATATCGATAGATTCGGTATTTCCTGTTATGGCATTCACTACCTTTGAAATGTTGTCCTTATTCAATAAATCTGACCATGATTGTGCCTGGCTGTTAGTCGCCATTAGCATAAATGCTGCCATAAAGGCAATTGATAAAAAACTCTTTTTCATTTTCATTCTTTTTTCATTTAATATTGAGATCCTTGTTTATGTTTTCGATGTAGTTGAGTATGTCTGTACGCCCCATACGGTCTTCCGAGGAAGAAACGAAGTAAGGCGGGAGCTCTTCCCATTGTTTACTCAACTCACGTAAGTAAGCATTGATATTTATTTTTAAACGTCCACCTTTGAGCTTGTCGGCTTTGGTAAAGATGATAGAGAAGGGAATACCATTCTCGCCCAGCCATTCCATAAACTCCAGGTCTATTTTTTGAGGTTCCAGCCGACTGTCTATCAGGACGAAGAGATTGGTCATTTGCTCCCGTTCCAGGATGTAATCTTCGATTATGGTACGTATCTGGTCTTTTCCTTTTTGTCCGCGTCGGGCATAGCCATATCCCGGAAGGTCGACGAGGTACCAGTTCTTATTGATAAAGAAGTGGTTGATTAACATCGTTTTTCCCGGAGTGGCGGAAGTCATAGCCAGTCCTTTACGGTTAGTCAGCATATTGATAAGACTTGATTTACCCACATTTGAACGGCCTATAAAGGCATATTCCGGGAAAATTCCGGCCGGGCATTTCTTCACGTCCGTATTGCTAATCACAAATTCAGCACTTGTTATTTCCATCTTCTTGTCATTTATTTCTTTGTAGCTCCTTTTTAGACATCAACATTAAGCCCGCAAAGGTAAGCGTTCCATTTAACATTAGCAATTCATAACCGAATTTATATCCGGTTTCTTTTCCAATCCACCAATCGGCAAGATAGCAGAGTAGCGGTGAAAGGATGGCTATCAGAGGGACCCATCGGTCATTTGTTTGTCTTCGGGTAAAGAGCCCGAAAGCGAACATTCCGAGTAGGGGGCCGTACGTGTAGGAGGCGATGATATATATGGCGTCAATTACGCTTTTGTTGTTGAGCATTTCTACCAGGCAAATGAAAAATGCCAATAAGATTGATAGCAGTAAATGTACCTTATTCCTTTTGCGACGCGCTACCTCTTCTGTGTCTTTTTCGGTATTCAGCAGGTCTACACATACGCTGGTTGTCATTGCTGTCAGAGCGGAATCCGAGTTGCTGAAAGCTGCTGCGATAATACCGATTGTAAAGAGAATTAATACGGATTGTCCCAGATAACCTTGCGCTGCAAACATGGGTAGTATATCATCATTCATAGCCGGTAGTTCGAGCTGCATTTGTCCCGCTAGCGTTATCAATAGAATTCCCAGGCATAGAAAAAGAAAATTTAATGGAATGAACGAGAAGCCGTAGCAATACATATTTTTTTGTGCTTCCCGGAGGTTCCGACAGGAAAGGTTCTTTTGCATCATATCCTGATCCAGTCCGGTCATCACGATAACGATGAAGATACCGCTGAAGAATTGTTTGAAGAAGTTTTGCCGCGATACCCAGTCGTCAAATACAAAAATGCGGCTATGTTCACTACTTTGGATTGTTTGGACAATACCGCTTAAATCAAGGTCTAATCTTTGGATCGTAAAATAGATGATAAAGATCAGGGCGGCAATCAGGCAAAATGTTTGTAAGGTATCTGTCCACACGATGGTCTTTATCCCGCTTTTATGAGTATATATCCATACCAGTGTAACAGAGCCGACAGCAATCAGCCAAAAGGGGACGTGCATTTCCTGAAATACATAAGTATGTAGAATGAGGCAGACCAGATAAAGTTTGGCTGCGGTTCCGAGCATGCGTGACAGTAGAAAGAAAAAAGAACTTGTGCGATAAGCACGCAATCCGATACGGGTGCCGATATACCCGTAGATACTTGTTAGATTTAGTTTATAATATAAAGGAAGTAAGACGTGAGCCACAACCATGTATCCGAAAAAAAATCCGAGTACCGTTTGCATGTAAGTCATATCCATTCCGCGCACCATTCCCGGTACAGAAACAAAAGTGACTCCGGAGATAGAGGCGCCAATCATTCCGAAAGAGACTATATACCAAGGTGATTGGTTCTCTCCCTTAAAGAACGCTGCATTCGATCCGCCCTTGCGTCCGGTGATACGGGCTATTAGTAGTAATACCGCAAAGTAGCAAATAATAGTGATAAGTATCATCATAACAGATGCAAAGGTAGCAATTTTTGTAGGTATTAAAAACAATAATCTGTATCTTTGCAAGGTTTTATCGATAGAACAGCAATTATTATCTATGAACCAACAATATCCTTCTATACTGCTTGAAAAGGCAGTCGGCGAATTTTCCAAACTTCCGGGTATCGGGCGTAAGACAGCTATGAGGCTTGTCCTGCATCTGCTCCGTCAGGATACGGCTACTGTGGAAGCTTTCGGGAATTCTATCATAACTTTGAAACGTGAGGTGAAGTATTGCAAAGTGTGTCATAATATATCCGATACTGAAACTTGCCAGATTTGTGCTAATTCGCAACGGGATGCTTCCACTGTTTGTGTAGTGGAAAATATTCGTGACGTAATGGCAGTGGAAGCCACACAGCAGTACCGCGGACTTTACCATGTATTAGGTGGAGTCATTTCTCCAATGGACGGAGTCGGACCGAGTGACCTTCAGATTGAAAGCCTGGTGCAGCGGGTGGCTGAAGGTGGAATCAAAGAGGTTATTCTGGCTTTAAGTACCACGATGGAGGGGGATACTACCAACTTCTACATCTATCGCAAGTTAGATAAGCTGGGTGTGAAACTAAGTGTCATTGCCCGTGGCATATCAATTGGCGATGAACTTGAGTATGCCGATGAAGTAACTCTGGGGCGCAGCATTGTAAACCGGACACTTTTTACCGGAACAGTATAATTTTTATTAATAATTTAAGAACGAACATGGAAGAACAGATAAAACGAGCTGTTAGAAATTTGAATATTAGTTATGTTTTCTTTTGGGTACTCCCGGCTTTTTTGCTTGGGGCAGGAGAGTTTGAACTCTTTCCTGTAGGAGGTTTGGTAGATAATGCACAAGCTATCTACTATTTTGAGACAGTAGGCATTTTGCTCACAGCTTTGTGTGTACCTCTTTCTCTCAAATTGTTTAGCCTGGTGCTTAAAAAGAAAATAGACCATATGACCATCACGCTTGCTTTGAAACGATATGTGCAATGGAACATTGTTCGTTTGGGAGTACTTGAGGTAGCTATTGTAGTGAATCTTTTGTGTTACTATCTGACATTGAGCAGTACGGGCAATCTTTGTATGCTGATTGGTTTGACAGCATCACTTTTTTGTCTTCCCAGTGAGAAAAGATTACGTAATGAGCTTCACATTGCAAAAGATGAGAAACTATGAGACAATCTTTCTTAATGAACGAACGTATTTATCTTCGTGCAGTAGAACCGGAAGATATGGACATTATGTACGAGATGGAAAATGACCCTTCCATGTGGGATATTAGCAATTTTACGGTTCCTTATTCCCGTTATGTGCTTCGTCAATACATCGAAGGCTCACAGTGCGATGTGTTTGCTGATAAGCAATTGCGGCTGATGATTGTACGCAAATCTGACCAGTGCATACTCGGTACAATTGATATAACAGATTTTGTGCCCCTTCATTCGCGGGGAGAAGTAGGGATTGCCGTCCATAAGGATTATCGGCAACAAGGTTATGCTACTGATGCATTGAAATTGATTTGTGAATATGCTTTTGATTTTCTATCTTTAAGTCAACTCTATGCACATGTCATGACGGATAATAAAGTGTGTGTAAAACTGTTCACCTCTTGTGGTTTCGTTCAATGCGGAATCTTAAAAAACTGGTTGCAGGTGGAGGGTTGTTACAAAGATGCATTGCTTCTCCAATGTTTGAATCCTAAGAAATGAGATATTAATTGAGAGTAGGCACTTGTGGGAAACGTGACCACGTTTCATACTTGCTGCCTAACTTCTCTAAAGCTTTCCGCCACATATCTTTAATATTGTTTTTCATCAGATATGATTTCTCTTCCTCGGACACCAACCAAGTGTTTTCTCTGATTTCGTTGCTCAACTGTTCGCTATCCCAACCGGAATATCCCAAGAAGAAACGAATGCATTCACTGATTTTATTCCCTTGTAATATGTATTTCTTTATTTCATCAAAATCTCCATTCAGATAAAGCCCTTTACTGATAGAAATAGACCCTGGAATGTCAGATAATGTGTGGAGATAAAATAAGGTATCAGTGGCAATAGGTCCACCTTTATATAGAGGAATCTCATCCAGATATTTAAATTCCATGATGATATCATTGAGGAGTAGTGGCAGTTGCTTGTTGATAACCAATCCCATACTTCCTTCGTCCGTGTGATCGACCAGTAAAATTACGGATCTGCCAAACGTTGCGTCACGCAGAAAAGGTTCGGATATTAAAATCCTTCCTCTTGATGGTAACATATTATTCGATTGAATCTTAAATATGTCATAGTCGATATTCATGCCACTAAAGTAATAAAAAAAACGGAAAAACAATCGTTCTTTCCGTTTTTTTTCATTTTAAGAATGGCTTTTATGAATATCTGATGTCAAATAATCACGCTGTCGGATGATTTTCAGCGAATAGTTTCATTCTTTCATCCAGTTGTGCGTATTGATGGTCTTTAATAAAAGAGGTACACGCGCGCAATCCTTCCTGATGGCTTCCTGTGGTCACTAACGAGATAGCGCTTACTCCGTAGTACATCAATTCTTTCGCGAGTTCGCCACTGGTCATTCCCGGATATCCGATGGTGAAATAAAATCCGTCTGCAATCGGATCGCCCAGATCGTTGTCATATACCAGATGGAAACCGTGACGGAGGAAGATTTCTTTTAATTTCTGTGCCCTTTCGCCATATATCTTCACTTCGTTGAGGAAATTATATTGTCCTTCATTCGCTGCTTTCAGCATGGCGGCCATGGCGAACTGTGCAGAATGACTAGTTCCTGAAGAAAGCGCATAAAGCACACGGTGAATGAAAACCGTTCCGAAAGTTCCGCCACCATATCGTTTGGTCAGTCCCGGATAGCTTCGGTGGTATAGTTTATCAGAGATACAACTTACACCAATGCGTTGCCCGGCGTAACTGAATGCTTTTGAGCCGGAAATCAGCAATACGTAATTGTCCGTATAATGGGCAACCGATGGCTGGAAAGGAGATTGATACGGCTTGCTTAAATCTTGGCGGAAGTCCATGGCAAAATAAGCCAAATCCTCCAGAACAATCACATCATACAGTGTTGCCAATTCACCGATAATCCTCAATTCTTCCTCTTTCAGGCAAATCCAGCTGGGATTATTGGGGTTTGAATAAATGATGGCTGATATATTTCCTTTTTTCAGATAGCTTTCCAGTTTCTCTTTGAGTTTTTCTCCGCGGTAGTCATACACATCAAATGTTTCAAACTTTTGTCCCATTACAACCAACTGCTGTTTCTGTACCGGAAACCCTGGATCGATAAACAAAATCGTATCTTTCTTTTCATCACATTGGCTGCAAGTAAGAAATGAAGCGAATGTACCTTGCATGGAACCGGTGACAGGCACACAACCCTCCGGGCTTAAATCTACGTTGATGAATGCTTTGATAAAGTTGGATGCCTCTTTCTTTAGTTCCGGCAATCCGTTGATGTCTGGATATAGACTGGCAATGCCATTTTGTAGCGCTTCAATTTCCGCTTTCACGCCTACTGCGGAAGGAGGAAGTCCCGGAACACCCATTTCCATTTTAATAAATTCAACTCCCGATGCTGCTTCTGCTTTTGAAGCAATAGCTTTCACTTCACGAATGGTAGCTTTGGAAAAATCGACAATTTGAAACTCATTGATGGTTTCATCAATCAGATGTCGTTCAATTGGTGTATTTTTCATTCTATTTTCTATTTTATTAGTAGCTGCAAATGTACACGATAATTCTTAATAAACCCACTTTTTCAGAAAAAAGATACTGAAGCTATTGCAGGTTTCAAAAAAATATCTACCTTTGCATCCGCAATCGAGAGAGATGCTAAAGTGAATATTTTGGTGCGTTAGTTCAGTTGGTTAGAATACATGCCTGTCACGCATGGGGTCACGGGTTCGAGTCCCGTACGCACCGCACTAGGAAATAAAAAATCCTCTGATTTACTAGAAATCAGAGGATTTTTTATTTTGAAGATAGCGATTATCGCTATCTCTTTTTTCCATCATATCCCCATTTCACATAGATGGCTCCCCAGGCAAATCCTGCTCCAAATGCAGTAAGAATTAGATTATCTCCTTTTTTGAGCTTATCTTCAAAATCCCAGAGGCAGAGTGGGAGAGTACCGGCGCTAGTGTTGCCGTATCGTTCGATGTTGACCATGACCTTTTCGACAGGAACTTCCAAACGTTGTGTTACGGCGGTGATAATACGTTGATTAGCCTGATGAGGAATTACCCAGTCGATGTTGTCTTTGCTAAGATGGTTTCTTGCAATGATAGATTCACAGGCATCAGCCATGTTGGATACTGCATATTTGAATACAGTACGTCCTTCCTGATAGATGTAATGCATTTGATTATCCAATGTATAATAAGAAGGAGCACATACAGAACCACCCGCTTTAATGTGCAAGAAAGGCAATCCTTTGCCATCTGTCCTTAACACGGCATCCATAATACCTAAATCTTCAGTAGTAGGTTCAAGCATGACAGCTGCTCCGCCATCACCAAAAATCGGACAAGTTGCACGGTCGGTATAGTTGATTATTGACGACATCTTTTCAGCGCCTACAACTACCACTTTCTTATAATTTCCGGAACGGATAAAATTGGCTCCAGTCTCCAACGCATATAAGAAACCGCTGCAAACAGCTTGCATATCAAAAGCAAAAGCTCTTTTCAGTCCCAGTCTTTCACATAAAATAGAAGCCGTGGAAGGAAAGCGATAGTCAGGGGTTGTTGTAGCTACAATTATCAGATCAATATCATCCGGATTTGTTCGGGTACGTTTTATTAACTGTTTGACAGCTTTACGGGCTATGTAAGAAGTTCCCAGCCCTTCCTCTTTCAAAATTCGTCTTTCCTTAATGCCGATACGCCCCATAATCCATTCGTCGGTAGTGTCTACCATTTTGGAAATCTCATCATTGGTCAAGATATAATCGGGTACATAGCCTCCGACTCCTGTAATTACTGCGTTTATTTTTTCCATTCGTTTTATCTAGTTTTGGTAATTTGAATAAGGAGGTTCATTCGAAAATCAGAAATGCGGGCGCAAATATATGGAAAAGAGACCGAATTCCAATAGTAGTTTGTGAAACTGTAGCCTTTTTAATTAATAAAAAGGAATATTTGACCAAATTTTGTCTAATGCTTGGCAGGTGCTTTTTGTTAAAAGTAATGTGCAGTAATAGTCCGTTATTCATGAGGAAAGTATTGTGTATGTGAAAATGTTTTGTTAATTTTGTAGATATAAATCAAAGCATATCCATCATGAAAGAATTCACAATACGTGCCTATGGCCGCATGGAACTTGCATCACTTTATTCTCCCGAACTTACCGACATCGCTGCATACCGAAAAATGAAGAAATGGATCCAATTATGTCCAGGGCTTTTACAACGCTTGTATGACTTGGGCTACCAGCCTAACTGCCGCTCTTACACTCCTCTGGAAGTAAGAGTCATTATAGATGCATTGGGAGAACCTTGAAACCTGTAAAAAAGGACAGTTGAAACATGAAAAAAGAAGAGATCGTAAAGCAGCGCTTTGCATGGCCTAAAGCATAGCTTTACGACCTCTAAAGCTAAGCTTTAGACCTTACAAAGCACTATGTTATTTTGCGGATTCAGCAGTCGTATTCTTTTTCATCCAATCTATTCCGGGCACGTAATCTTCCAACTTCGTCATGCTCGGATCATGTCTGAAATAAAGCTCACGTGTTGCTCCGTTACGATGTTTGACAATATCCATTACGCCCAGCCCTTCGGTAGGGTACGTACTCTTACGGTCTGTAGTACGTCCGGAGAGGGCAGGACGGGAAAGCATTAGTACGACATCGGCATCCTGTTCGATGGCTCCACTCTCGCGAAGATCACTTAAGTTGGGACGGTTGTCCGGATGTCCTTCTACATTACGGTTTAATTGACTAAGTAGTATCACAGGTATATTCAACTCCTTTGCCAACATTTTGGCTTTACGACTGGCTTGTGCCACTTCCTGCTCACGATTTCGATTATGCTGGTCGCTTTTCATGTCACAAAGTTGCAGGTAATCGATAATGACTCCATCACATTTACCTTTGCTTTGCAGCAGTTTTGCAGAAGAACGAATGTAATCCATGCTTACGGACGGATTGTCATCAATATGGATGGGCAGACGGGAAAGTTCTGTCGATGCTTCATGTACTTGCCGTAGTTCGCTGGGAGTCAGTTGTCCACTACGAAGATGGTCAGGGTTTACTCCTGTAGTGGCAGCCAGTAACCAGCGATCTCCCAAACGCTCACCTAACATTTCAAGACTATACACAGCGATATGATAACCGGCAGAAGCGGCAGTACGTGCCAGATGCAGCGCGAATGCCGTTTTACCTACCGCAGGACGGGCGGCAATAACGATTTCCTCACCGGGTTGCCAGCCGCATGTCAGTCGGTCAAGGTCGGCAAATCCTGTGGGTAGTCCCGTAACACCGTTCTTGTTGCCGGCCACGCGGGCCTCTATCGACGTTATGGTATCCTCCATAAGCTGCAACATGGAACGGAGATGTTCGGCAGTACCACATTCATTTTCCAACCGGTCGAGGAGGGTATGGGCATCTGCCAGCGTATCGTCTATATCAGTTGTTTCATCGGCTGCCAGTGCGAGCAGTTTGTGGAATCCCAGAATTGCTTCACGACGGATATATTTCTGTTTGAGAATTCGTGCGTGATATTCCAGGTGTGCACTTGACACTACACGTGAACTGATGCGCACCAGCGTATAAAGTCCTCCTATCGATTCGAGCTTGCCACGTCGGGCAAGTTCTTCTTTTATAGTCATGATATCAATGGCCTGACCGGCATGGTACAGACTCTGCAGGGCAGCATAAATATCACGATTCGTTTCTGTATAAAACACTTCCGGTCGCAATATGCTTGCAACCAGTGTGATGGCTTTGCTTTCCAGCAGGCAGGCGCCGAGTACGATTTCTTCGAGTTCGACGTCCTGCGGGTTTGTTATTTCACTCATTTTCTTTTCTAATAATCATATTCATCCATAAATGCTTTATTTGACAGATAGGAAGCCGCCTGCATACAATATTTGATATCCGTTAGATTATCATAATACGCATCAATGTGATTCAGACTAAGACAACGTTCGTTGACAGATAGCTTTTTCCATTCCCGGCGGGCACGGCCGATATTGGTTTTAGGCTTCCGGGTAATCTCATGATATTTTTCCCAAAACGCATCGAAAGTGATACCGTCAGCTTCGGCACGGATACTTTCGCGGCGTTTCTGCCCGACCAGCAGATCGTAGTCGGGTATACGGATATGAGTGATATACGGATTAACCACCCTTTCAATAATACCTTCATCATACATCTTATTGAAAAAATACCGTGTGCGACTACGTTTCCACCCAAATAGTTCTGCCCAATGGGCAATGGAGATTACAGATTCGCCTCGTCGGCATTGAAAGGTGTAATGGTGGACGTGGCACTCTACAGTGCTATAATTGACATGGGTTAATACCAGAATAAACGCATCGAAATAACCCGTTGCACCTTTAGTCACTTTTATTTGCTCCTCGAATAAGACTTTAGGGAAGAGAAGATAGCCCTTTTTAAGCATTTCTGCCGTAGATTTAATCATGCTTTATATTGTTTTAATTCGGTGCGAAGGTAGCCCGACTGGTTGAACTGTACAATTTTCAGGTTATGAATGGCTAAATATCATAATTTTGGCTCATGTAACGATTATGCTGATTGTGTGCCAATATTTTTGAACCTTCCCGAACGCCCTCCTGCATTCTCTTTAAACGCCCTGCTGAAGGGGGAAGCCGACTTGCTATTTCTGCACATCGACCACCCCTTAGTCCATTAATATATAAATAAGAAAAGAATGTATTAAAATACATTATATCTTTTTCTTCATTTTCGGGACAGCGAGATATGAATTCTTTTTTATCATTTCAGATGCGAATGCAGGCATCCCCCAGAACCTTACAATAATGGCAATTTGCTGCGGAGTGAGTGTTGTAGTATGCGGGGTGAATCCCGCTTCCGTGAGTTGGGACAGTAATACCGCATGTTCTTTGATGGTCCGGCGGAATGCTTTCACCGCTGAACAATTATACCGATAGTTGGGAAAATAAGCTACTGCCACCTCGGACAGTACGTGGCAACCGTGAAGCAGCCAGTCAAAAGATTGATTATCCATTGTTTAAAATATTTTAGTACGCCGCAAAATTAAGACTCGTTTCATTGGATGGAAAAACCGTTTTTCTGATGCTGGTAATTTAAATGTGAAATAAGTATGAATATTTTTAAATAAAAATCTAATTATTTAAACAATCTTCTCTATATTTGCATTCGAGATTAGATTTTATATGGCAATTTTGTCGGTTAATAATCAGTAATATCAAACCATTTATATATAACTAAATTTTATAATTTTGAAAGGATTAGAAATAATAAAAGATCGTTTACAACGAAAGCGGGAACAGTACATTCATCAGGGAGAGAAAATAGAACAAATGAAGTGTACAATGCAAAACACCAGTGAGGAAATTGAGCAACTGGAATATGTGCTTAGTGAGATGGAGCATATAGAGGATGTAAATCGTGCGCCACGAGTGGTTTCAAATGCCAGGGTGGAGGAGGTGTTTGCCTATCTCTGCCGAGTGTTTGAGTTTTTGCAGCACCGTTTAAAATTGCATTTCAAATATAAATTGGCATGCGAAGTCATCTTTGCCCGCTATCAGTTTAAAAGTCGGTTGCATACTCCCGGACGGGAATATTTGAGTTTTGCCACTATACTGACTTACTTTAAACGTGAAAGAGGAATGGCGTATGGGTGATTTCAAAAATATCGAAATATAGAGATAATAGTATGAAAAACAAATGTTTTAGGAACAGAAATGACGAATTTGATATTTTTTCCTTATTTTTGTGTGTCCATTTTTGAATGATATGATGCAGATAATACGATTAAAAGGAAAAGACAAACATTTATATCGGCTTTTAGCGCCGATGGTGATGGATCCCGAAGTGATACGCGCAAACAATAATTACCCTTTCAAGACGGGCGAAGAGTATGTGTGGTTCATTGCGATTGAAGACAAAGAGGTAGTGGGTTTCGTCCCCGTGGAACAGAAAAGCCGGAAGAAAGCTGTAATCAATAATTATTATGTGAAGGCAGAAGGCACCGTACGGGAGGAAATCCTGTCGCATCTGTTGCCTGCCGTCGTTGCGGAATTCGGGCCCGAGAGTTGGTTACTCAATTCGGTCACACTGGTACAAGATAAAGAAACATTTGAAAAGTTTGAATTTGTATCCATGGACAAGAAGTGGACACGGTATGTTAAAATGTATAGATAGCTTATGGCGAAAAAGAAAATAGCAGGCACAAAGAATGTATATGAACTAGCACAAGAACGACTGAAAGTTATATTTAATGAATTTGATAATATATATGTGTCATTTTCCGGAGGTAAGGACAGTGGGGTATTGCTGAATATGTGCATCGATTATATCCGGAAGAACAATTTGAAGATACGTTTGGGAGTTTTTCACATGGATTATGAAATCCAGTATAAAATGACTATTGATTATGTAGACCGGATGCTGGAGGCCAATAAGGATATTTTGGATGTATACCGGGTATGCATCCCTTTCCGTGTGGCTACCTGCACCTCGATGTATCAATCTTTTTGGCGTCCGTGGGAAGACAGCAAAAAGAATATATGGGTTCGTTCCATGCCGAAAAAGGCAATGACCAAAGAAGATTTTCCTTTTTATAATACAACCATGTGGGATTATGAATTTCAGATGCGTTTTGCGCAATGGATACATAATAAAAAAGATGCAGTGCGCACTTGTTGTCTGATCGGGATTCGTACACAGGAAAGTTTCAATCGGTGGAGATGTATCTATATGAGCCGTAAATTCCAGATGTATCATAAATATAGATGGACTTCAAAAGTGGGGAATGACATTTATAATGCCTACCCTATTTATGACTGGAAGACAACGGATGTATGGACTGCCAATGGAAAATTCCAGTGGGATTATAATGTTTTATACGATCTTTATTATCGTGCCGGAGTCAATCTGGAGCGTCAGCGTGTAGCAAGTCCCTTTATTAATGAGGCCCAAGAGAGTTTGCAGCTTTACCGGGTGCTTGATCCCAATACCTGGGGTAAAATGGTGGGAAGGGTGAACGGTGTGAACTTTACCGGTATGTATGGTGGTACTCATGCAATGGGATGGCAGTCGGTGAAACTTCCTGAAGGATATACATGGCGCGAGTTTATGTATTTTTTGTTGTCCACTCTGCCGGAGCGGGCGAGGAAGAATTATCTCCGGAAACTTTCAGTAAGTGTGAATTTCTGGCGGACAAAGGGCGGATGTCTAAGTGATGCCACTATCCAAAAGCTGATTGATGCGAAGGTGCCGATTATCGTTATGGACAACAGTAACTACAAAACGTTGAAGAAACCGGTGCGTATGGAATATCAGGATGATATTGATATTCCGGAGTTTAAGGAAATACCCACGTATAAGCGGATGTGTGTCTGTATCCTCAAGAATGACCATGCCTGCAAATACATGGGATTCTCGCCAACAAAAGAGGAGATGAGTAAAAGAAGTCAAGTTATGGAACAATATAGAATCATAGTATCATGAGTGTAGATAAAAGCCCTGTTTACGAAGTAAAAGCAGTACCTGTAGAAAAAGTATATGCGAACGATTATAATCCGAATGTCGTAGCACCACCTGAAATGAAGTTGCTGGAACTTTCTATTTGGGAAGATGGTTTTACGATGCCTTGTGTATGCTATTATGATAAGGAGGCGGACAATTATATCCTGGTAGATGGCTACCATCGTTATACAGTATTGAAAACTTCCCAACGGATCTATAAGCGTGAAAACGGCTTATTGCCGATTGTGGTGATAGACAAGGACTTGTCTAACCGTATGAGTTCAACAATCCGGCACAACCGTGCCCGCGGAATGCATAACATTGAATTGATGTGCAACATTGTTGCGGAGCTTGACAAGGCAGGTATGTCCGATCAATGGATTATGAAAAATATCGGTATGGATCGTGATGAATTGTTGCGCCTGAAGCAAATTTCAGGACTTGCCGATCTGTTTGCCAATCGCGAATTCAGTATTCCTGATGAGGTGGCTCCTACGGAAACAGAACGCAAAACCTTATAATCTGATAGCTATATATATACAGGAATTGAACATTTTGTCATTTAGGCACAAATTATACAAGTTATCAGACTGCTTTATTGTATAAAATGGTCGTTGATCTTGCTTAATTTGTGCCTGAATTATATCTAAATGACATAAAAAACTATTAGCACATCTTGTTAGTGTGGTTTCAATAAACGAAACTCTTTTCTTTTAAATGGTGCGCATATCGCAAAAAAAACTTCCCGTCAACATTCTTCTTTTATAATGCGTAATCCCTTCGATTGTAAATAGCATTAATAGTCTTACTTCTGGAATCTGATTATCTGTATCAGAAATGAATACAATTTTGTATCTCCTTTAATATTCCGAAATTTGCAATATGAGATTTGGATAAAATTAGGTATCGCCAAGAATGAGGTGTTTAAGAGGTGTTTAAAAGGTAATGAGAGAGAGTAAGAGATATATAACTATTTTTTTCTATTTGATTCTTCTTCTATTTATGGCTGGATGCGAGCATGATGTAAGCACAATAGGTCAAGAGAATGAAGAGGAAGCACTGAAAGAAAAAGTGCAAATAGAGATTTTTGCCAGGGCAAAATCGTACTCTCTGCCTCCGACCAGAGCTTTGGAAAGTGAGGTCGGTAAAACTCCATGGATACTGGTCTTTAAGGGACAGGGTGCGGGAGCCACCTTTATAGAAGCTGTACAGGCTTTTGAAATGATAAACAAGCGATATGTGTTATTGACTAAGCAGCCTGCTGGTAACAAATACCAATTACTGATACTTGCTAATCCGTTGGATCAGTTCTATTATGGAAATGCATCTACGGGATATGATTTTAACCAGGCAGCTTTGCTTTCCAAGTTAACTCCGGGAGTGACTACTTATGGAGAAGCTTGTAGCAAGTTACTGACTAAACCATTGGGTAGTAATCCACTTACTACTGTACCGTATAGTGGAGATGAAGAGACGATTCCGATGAGTCATCGATTGGAAGTGGATCAAATAGACAATACGACGAAGATAGCCAATACTGATGGAAGTTCATTATTGCTTACCCGTGTGGTTGCTAAGATTGTCATTGTCAATAAAGCATCTAACTTTATTTTGAAGGGAGTGACCGCTGTCATGAATGTGCCCCGGCAAGGTAAATTGCATGATGCTGATGGGATATTAATGAATAATACAACCAATTTGACAGAGTATCGGTATGATGCTGCTTACTCACTTCCTGTGGTAAAAGCGGAAACGATTGCAACCGACGTGCAGAGTACAGAGAAATTCCCTATATATATGTACGAGTCCGATGTGCAGAATAATACATATCTTATTATTCAGGGTACTTATGACAATAAAGACTATTATTATAAGATGTCACTGCTCAATAGTAGCCTGCAGGCGATGGATATAGAGCGTAATCATTCATACACATTTACGATTAATAGAGCTAAAGGACCCGGCTATGATACGGTAAGTGATGCAAAAACTGCGAAGCCATCTAATACAGATCTTGATTTTGAGATTATGGTAGATGATAGTGAATCTTATGAGATCCTAGCCAATAATGATTATTATTTGGGTGTAAGCAACTCGGTTTTTATAGCCTATTACAGTGGTGAAAATATGGAGGATTATGATGCTTTTAGTGTGATTACTGATTGTACAAAGGATTTTCAGGATGCTCGAACAATAACAGATAATAAACTGGAAGTATCAGGAGCCTTTCAGTTAAGCGGGCCATTTAAAGTGCCGATAGTAACTTCCAATGGAACAAATCCGGTAATAACACCGGTAACAGTTGGAGTCACTAACCAGTTGATGGGTTATGAAGAGGGAATTGATGATAAGAAAAATGCGTATATAACATTAAAACTTGGAAACTTGGAAAAAAAAGTTCATATCAGACAAAGAAAAGCGATTTCCGCAGGAGGAAGCACACTAAAGTTTATGCCTACTAATAATACCGATCCGGTAGTAAGCGAAATAAACTATTTCTGTCTTACTGGCCAGGTAGAAGAGGGGACTGACAATCCTAAGGAGTGGATTCGTTTATACTCTTCTGTAATGCCGGAAGGACATACAGGAGAAGATCACATTATCGTAGAAGACGGGAGAATATATGTGGAAGTGTTACCTAATACAAATGCAACTCCCAGATCCGGTATTGTGCATCTAACCACCATGGCATCTGTTGGTGGGGTTAGTTTAAACTCTGTGCAACGTATAAAATTAGATATTACTCAATTAGGGCAGTAAACAGTAAATGTGTTATTAATGAAGAAAGTAAGTTTACTCATATTATTCATGCTCGGATGTATTCTTTTCGAGAGTAAGGCACAGAAAGTTGCGCTTAAAAGCAACCTTTTGTATGATGCTACCACGACCATGAACTTAGGAATGGAGCTGGGATTGGCACGTAAATGGACATTGGATATTCCAGTCAACTATAATCCATGGAAGCCTTCCGACGGCAAACGATTACGTCATTGGGGAATACAACCCGAAGTTCGTTATTGGTTTTGTGAACGCTTCCGCCGTACGTTTATTGGAATACACGGACATTATGCGGATTTCAATGTGGGAGGATGGCCTGATTGGTCTTTCATCAGCGAAAATATGCAAAAGAATCGCTATCAGGGACATTTATACGGAGGTGGTTTTTCTGTGGGACATTCCTGGATTCTGAAAAAACGCTGGAGTATTGAAGCATCTGTTGGAGTGGGGTATGCACATATTGTATATGATAAATATCCCTGTACCACTTGCGGTACGAAGGAGAAGGAAAGTAGTAAAAATTACTTTGGACCTACTAAAGCAAGTGTATCGCTTATTTATATAATTAAATAGAATGATGATGAAAAGAAATATAAGTTTTATCGTATGTATGTTAGTGGTTTGCAGCCTGAATATAAAGAATGTGATGGCACAATCCCGCTCTTATGAGGGCAACATTGCTGTGAAGCCGGTTCAACTGGAACAAAAAGGTAACTTTCTTCATATCGATATAGACTTTAGCTTGAATAATGTGAAGGTCAAATCAGCGCGCGGAGTGGATCTTATTCCCCAACTGGTATCTCCGGAACGTACGTTGAATCTTCCAAAGGTATCTATTAAAGGTCGTGATGAATATCTGGCTTATGAACGTGAACTTGCGGTAATGAGTGCCAAAGAGAAGAAGACCTATGAGAAACCTTATGTGGTGGAAAAAGGAAGCAAATGGAGAAATGATACGATTTGCTATCGGTATGTGGTGCGTTTTGAGCCTTGGATGGAAGATGCGCGTTTGGATGTGCAGCGTGATGAGTGTGGTTGTGGTGAAACTGCGTTGATGGATGTGGAGCAGTTTGATAAGGTTACGTTGGAACGTGTATTGTTGCCATACGTGGTATCACCTCAATTGGCATATTTGCAACCAAAGGCTGAAGAGATCAAACGCCGTGATATACAGGCAGAGTGTTTCCTTGATTTCGAAGTGAATAAGGTGAACATCCGTCCTGAATATATGAACAACCCTCAAGAGTTGGCTAAAATTCGCAAGATGATTGATGAGTTGAAGTCTGATCCCAGTGTAAAGGTTAACCGCTTGGACATCATAGGTTATGCTTCTCCGGAAGGAACATTGGCAACGAACAAACGCCTGTCCGAAGGACGTGCTATGGCACTCCGGGAGTATCTGGCATCCAGATATGACTTTCCAAGAAACCAATATTATATCATTTTTGGCGGTGAGAACTGGGAAGGCTTGGAAGAGGCATTGAATACCATGGAAATGGAATATAAAGATGAAGTGCTGGATATTATAAGGAATATACCTATTGAGAAAGGAAGAGAGACTAAGTTAATGCAACTTCGTGGGGGAATACCCTACCGGTATATGTTGAAATATATTTTTCCGAGTCTTCGTGTAGCTATCTGTAAAGTGAATTATGAGGTTAAGAATTTTAATATAGATGAAGCAAAAGAGGTTATTAAAAGCCGTCCGCAGAATTTAAGTTTAAATGAGATGTTCTTGGTGGCTAATACCTATCCGGTTGGTTCGCAAGATTTCATTGATATATTCGAGACGGCTGTCCGGATGTATCCGAAGGATGAGATTGCTAATATAAATGCCGCTGCTGCCGCTTTATCGCGCAATGACCTGTTATCGGCAGAACGCTATTTAGATATGGTACACTCAAATACTAATTTATCAGAATATAATAATGCCATAGGGGTACTAATGCTATTAAAAGGAGAATATGAGAAAGGAGAAAAGTATTTAAAAATAGCCTCCGAATCGGGTTTGGAAGCTGCCGGACATAATTTGGAAGAATTGGTTAGAAAGAGAACAAATGCAGCTGAAATTGAAAAGAAAAATAGGGATAAATAAATTAATTACAAACGCTTTTATTAAATTGTAAAAAACAATGAAGAAAAAAAACTTTTTTATGCTGGCACTTGCTGCTATTGCATTTGCAGCATGTAGTAATGAGGACATCGTTCCTGGTGGGGAGAACGGGACTGATGTAACGAACTCTGATGGAGATGCATGGGTGGCTTTAACTGTACAATCAACTAAAACACGTGCACTGAACACCCCCAATCAAGAAAATGGTACACCTGATGAAAGTACGATTACTAAGGTTTACGCAGTTTTCTTTGATGGGCATACTGATGCAAGTGTTGTAACGAAAATTGTAGATTTTGGAACAGAGGATATTAATAACCTGCCGAACAGAACAAATGCTTTTAAAGTACCTTCTACTTCTGTAGCTGTGTTGGTTATTGCTAATCCACAGAATTTGGGTCGGACTATTCAAGAAGGTGACACTTATGAAAATGTAAATAAGGTAATAACGCTTACGGCAGAAGCTGGAGTGACTACTGGGGTAGCAAAATCAGGTGGGTTTGTGATGACAAATGCCAAAGGTGACCTGGAACCTTCAAAGGCTAATGGAGATCCGGAAGCATTGACTTTGTACAATACACCAACAGCGGCAACAAGCTCTCCTCTGACTATTAGAATAGATCGTATATCAGCTAAAGTGCGGGTATATGTGAAACCTGATGGTGGTGAAAAACTTAGTGAAACTGCAACTATAGACTCGGATGAGACAGAGTGGTATTTGAATATAACAAACAAGAAATTCTATCCTGCATCAAAAAGAATGAAAACAGCCATGAATACGTGGACTCCTTATGATCAGTATAGTCTTGGTTCATACAGAGTAGATCCGAATTTTGGAGTAATCAATGATATTGGCGCATGGGATGATGATGATCAAACGGTGTATGCTGGAAACTATTTTTATGTGTCATCTGCTACTAAAAAAGAAGATATAGATTGGAATGAAGTAAATACGTCTGTTAAATATTGTCTTGAAAATACCCAGAATCAAACTGATGTTGTAAACTTCAATATGCATGCTTATACAACTCAAGTATTGTTGAAAGTCGGTTATGCTCCTGCTACCATTACCAATGAAGATGGTTCAAAAGTGACTTTAGCTAATGGAACAGATTGGTTTAATATGAATGGTATATTCTATACTCAAGCTTCGGTATTGACTTATATCGAAAAGGAATTGACTAATAAATATACACATGATAAGCCGTCTGAATATGCTACGGATATAACAGATGCTTATAATGAATATATAAAGGCACTTCTTAATACCCAAGTTGCTATTCCTGCTGATAAGGATGATGCTAAGACTGCAGCACAAATGGCAGAGGAACTTACACAAGAGTTTAGTGATCTTGCTACTCAAATCTCAACAGCAAGTAAAGGAGGTAAGAATCTGAAAGGTGTTGAGTACTATTCAGAAGGTATTTGTTACTATAAAATCATGATTAAGCATGATGATAGTCCTACCATCATGAATAAGTTAGGTGAATTTGGTGTAGTTCGTAACTCTGTTTATGATATTACTGTAAATAAAATCAATAATCCGGGTTATCCAATCATCCCCGATCCGGATCCTAATACACCGGATGAAGAAGAAGACCGTTACTTGTCTATCAAGATTGAGGTTAATCCATGGACTTGGTACAGTCAAGTTGAACCACTATAATTTGGAATTCATTGTTTTAATATAATTAGAGGTAAGGAGGGGACGCTCTCTTTACCTCCAAAACAAACAATAGAAAATAGAAAACAAACAATAGAAAACTTTATAGTTTGATAGAATTAGAAGAATAGAAATATGAACCTAAAAAGCCTTGTACGTCATGTCACCTTCGGGATTCTCATCATTAGCTCCTGGATAATGACTTCTTGTGATAACTTTAATGAAGACCTGCCGGAATGCCGTTTGTTTGTAAAGTTCAAATATGACTATAATATGGAATTTGCAGACGCTTTCCATACACAGGTTGATAAAGTAGAGCTTTATGTGTTTAATAAAGACGGAAAGTTTTTATTTAAACAGGCAGAAGAAGGAAGCTCATTATCGACGGGAAATTATCTGATGGAGGTAGCATTGCCTATAGGAGAGTATCGGTTTATGGCATGGGCAGGTGCACGTGATTCATACGATATTACTTCGTTAACTCCCGGTGTCTCTACGATTACTGATTTACGATTGCAGTTGAAACGTGAAGAGTCTTTTATCATCAATAAAGAGTTGGAAACGCTTTGGTATGGTGAGATTATCGATGTAAACTTTACAGGGAAAACTCATCAGACAGAGACGATTAACCTGATAAGGGATACAAAACGGGTACGTTTTATATTCCAGGGTTATACTAATGATTGGGAACTCAACGTGGATGATTATGATTATGAGATTCGGGAATCCAATGGGTATCTAGGGCATGATAACTCTTTGTTGGAGGATGATATGCTTAGTTTCCAACCTTATCGCAGAGATCAAGTGAATTCTTCTGCTGCTTCAGTAGACCTTAATACGATGCGGTTGATGAAGGATCGAAAAACCCGGTTAGTGGTGACGGAGAAATCTTCTGCAAAAAAGGTATTCGATATCAATCTGATTGATTATCTTGCTATGACTAATATGGAGGATAAGAAAATCGGAATGCAGGAATATTTTGATCGCCAAAGTAACTACCATATCGTTTTCTTCATCTCTGATTCATGGCTTGCCATGAGAATCGTGATTAACGGATGGACTGTTTATTCGCAGACAGAAGGAGAACTGTAATATCAACAAATAGGGAGAAATCCCAGAAAAAATACATTAGTATAATAAGGGACAAAAAAAGAACCGGCTAAGTTGATTAACTTAGCCGGTTCTTTTTTACAAGGTATCAATTATACTTTTTTGATTTTGTAGGAATATGATACGCTGTGCTTCTCCGCTTTCCGAGATCAGAGTGGAGTGACGTTTCAAAGATAGAATCCAGTCACGTTGCATCTGACAGATATGCGGGCTTTGTGAATCCATAGAATTGATTGAATATATCCGCAATAGACTAATCTGGTAGTTCAGCTTTTCGATGTAGCTGTAAGTCGCTTCAAAGTTTATATTGGATAAATAGAAATACACTTTCCGTCCTTCGCTAAATTCTCCTTTACTTGATAACGTTTCTATATACGTCAGTAGTTGATATAGCTCTTCTTTTAGGTTCTCTACATCATTCAGTGTAATCATGTGCAAACTGGCAAAGTACTTAATCTCATTGACGAAAGAATAGAAAATACTGGTGTCCCAGATAAAAAAGGTTTTGGGACATTGCTTCACACTTTCACTCAACTTCTTATGCGCCTGCACGATTTTCTTCTCTACGCGCATATCCTCCAAAGAGTGTGGAGTCTTGATTTGTCCATGCTGATAAATCCATCGGCTAAGACGAAACTTAGACAGATTCTCGAAAGAAGAATAAAGCGTAAAAGGTAAAAGATTGGAAGCCGTATATATTTCCGTGCTATTATCTTCTTTTACAAAATCAAATATCTGTAGATAACGATTAAGTATTTCGTAATAGCTATCTATCGCATTAGAAGAATGATGCAGGTTGAGGTCGAAAGTCACCTTGTTAGAATGGTGATCGCCGACTACCTGATCGATAGAAATTCCCAATTTGTGAGATATGATGGCTACTTCTTCTATCGAAAAAGATACCTCACCCCGAAGTCTGCGGTATACAGCTTCTTTGCCCATACATAGGATATCCGCCAAATTACTGGCAAGATTTTGCCCTTTGGGAACCCTCTCTTTCATAACTGTTATTAATTCATTTAGAATACCATTTTTCATTGTCTGTTCCTCGCATTTAATATTAATAATCACTGTGATACATTTTATGCAAAATTAAAGCTTGTAAGTGAAAGATTAGTGTGGAAAAACGGCTATGAGTTGTGTGCTCATTTTCTGATTGGAAAGAAAAAAAAAGAGTGGGGGCATATAATGAAAAAAAGTAGATAATGTGGTTATCTACTTTCATTTATTGTAATTCTATAATTTACTTGCTTCTGTTTTACGAAAAAATGGAAATTAAAGAGTATCAATGATTTCCCGTTGTTGCTTAAAAAAATGAATACGTTGCATTTCACCACTTTCGGATATCAGAGTGGAGAATTTCTTTAATGACTGAATCCATTCTTTTAAACTATGGAATATCTCATGATCCAGGGTAGTCAAAGAATTGATGGAATAAACACGTATCAGGCTAAGCTGTAGCGAATTGGTTTCCACATAACTGTATGTCGCCTCAAAATTGATGTGAGACACATAGATACGGACCGTATTGCCATCTTTGGTTTTTCCTCGTGTAGCAAGTTCTTCCAGTTCGTCTGTAAGCAGAAACAATTCCTCTTTAATCTGCATTTTTGCTTCATCCGAAATGAGATGAACGTCAGAGAAGTATTGGATGTCATTGATGAGATGCTGGAAAATCATACTATCCCAGATATAATCTATAGAATGAATATGACGGGTCATATCCACATAATCTTTCTGGATATTGAGCAATTTCGCAGGAATCTCCAATTCATCGAAATTGTTACACTGAATATATTTGTTTTGGTACATCCATTTGAAAAAACGGAATTTAGCCAAAAGATCATGTTTCAGATAGAGAGTCTGGGGAATAATATTAGAAGAAGTCCCCATGGTAGACTCCGGATCATCCTGCATTGTATTAATCAATGATACATATTTATATAAGGTATTATAGTAACTTTCAAACGGATCATCATAATCTACGATATTTATGTCGAACATTGCATTCGATTTGAAGCTGGTTCCTATAATCTTATCCAGCGATATGCCAAGTTTCCTTGAAACAAGAGCTGCTTCCTGTAGCGTGAAAGGTACCTCACCACGCAATCTTCTATATACGGCTTCTTTACCTATGTATAGTGTGTCCATTAACATATCTGCCAGTTTACCTTTTGCCGGAAGCTTTTCTTTCATCGCCTCTATCAGGTTTGTATTAGGGTCATTTATCGTCATAATAGTCTAAATAAAATGTACTTTTGTATTATAAACATTTCACTGTGGCAAGTTGTTTCGGAATTTGAAACTATTTAAATCTTCTTTTTTTTAAAATATCCTCTCCGAAAATTGTTTATTTTAAGCAAATCGGTTACATTTGTGTCCATAAACAAAACGAAGGGACAGCGTCTCTTTAGTAAACAATAGAAAAACTTAGAATGAAAAGAATATTGGTAAGTGGCGGAGCCGGTTTTATAGGTTCTCATCTCTGTACTCGGCTTATAAACGAAGGTCACGACGTGATATGCCTGGATAATTTTTTTACGGGTTCGAAAGATAATATCATTCATTTGATGGATAATCATCATTTTGAGGTGGTGAGGCATGATGTCACTTATCCTTATTCGGCAGAAGTAGATGAAATATATAATTTGGCATGTCCCGCATCTCCTATCCATTATCAACATGACCCGATTCAAACAGCTAAAACATCTGTGATGGGGGCTATAAATATGTTGGGATTAGCAATGAGGCTGGATGCCAAGATTTTGCAAGCTTCTACGAGCGAGGTATATGGAGACCCGATCGTTCATCCGCAACCGGAAAGCTACTGGGGAAATGTGAATCCGGTAGGTTACCGGTCTTGTTATGATGAGGGGAAGCGTTGCGCAGAAACGTTATTTATGGATTATCACCGTCAGAACAGTGTGCGTGTGAAGATTATCCGTATTTTTAATACGTATGGTCCGCGAATGTTGCCGAACGACGGCCGGGTTGTTTCTAATTTTATTCTTCAAGCGTTGAATAATGAGGATATAACTATATATGGTGATGGAAAACAAACACGTAGTTTCCAATATATTGATGATTTGATTGAGGGAATGATAAGAATGATGAATACGGAGGACGGATTTACAGGACCTGTGAATTTGGGGAATCCGAATGAGTTCCCAGTGTTGGAACTGGCGGAAAGGATTATTAGTCTGACCGGCTCATCTTCGAAAATTGTATTTAAGTCTTTGCCGGATGATGATCCGAAACAGCGACAACCGGATATTACATTGGCTAAAGAGAAACTGGGTTGGCAGCCTACCGTTGAACTGGAAGAAGGGCTGAAGCGTATGATTGAATATTTTAAAAATGTCTGAAGCATAAAAAAAGAAAATTATGAATATGGAAATTAATCCTTCCGAATATAAAGTCCTTATTGTGGACGATGTAATATCAAACGTCCTTTTATTAAAGGTACTTTTGACCAACGAGAAATTCAAGATTGTGACTGCCGGTAATGGAACACAGGCGTTGGAACAAGTGAAGAAGGAAAATCCGGATCTAGTATTGTTGGATGTGATGATGCCGGATATCAGTGGATTTGAGGTGGCTCAACAAATGAAAGCGGATCCCGAAATGGCTGAAATTCCCATTATCTTCCTGACTGCTCTTAACAGTACGGCAGATATCGTCAAAGGATTTCAGGTGGGTGGTAACGATTTTATCTCAAAGCCATTCAACAAAGAAGAACTGATTATTCGTGTGACACACCAGATTTCGTTAGTTGCAGCGAAAAGAATCATTGTTGCACAAACGGAAGAGTTGCGTAAGACGATTATGGGACGTGACAAGCTCTACTCTGTGATTGCACATGACTTGCGTTCGCCTATGGGATCCATCAAGATGGTATTGAATATGCTGATTCTGAATCTGCCAAGCGAAACGATTGGTGAGGAGATGTATGAATTGCTAACGATGGCCAATCAGACAACTGAAGATGTATTCTCATTGCTTGATAATCTGCTGAAATGGACGAAGAGCCAGATTGGTAAACTAAAAGTGGTTTATCAGGATATTGATATGGTAGAAGTGGTAGAGGGTGTAAGTGAAATCTTTACGATGGTGGCCAGTCTGAAGAATATTAAGATTGTACAGGATGTACCTGTGGAAAATATGGCTGTCCGTGCTGATATTGATATGATTAAGACGGTGATCCGTAATTTAATCAGTAATGCGATTAAGTTTAGCAATGAAGGTTCGGAGGTAGTGGTGTCACTGGCAGAAGAAGACGGTATGGCAATCGTAAGTGTGAAAGACAGCGGTTGTGGTATCGATGATGAAAATCAGAAGAAGTTGCTGCATACCGATACTCATTTCAGTACCTTTGGTACAAACAATGAGGAAGGTTCGGGACTCGGATTGTTATTGTGTCAGGACTTTGTTGTTAAGAATGGCGGTAAACTTTGGTTTACTTCAAAGAAGGGAGACGGGTCTACATTTAGTTTCTCAATCCCATTGTTGGAGAAATAAGATAACTATAGATAATACGACTAGAAATAATAAGGGCACGGTTTGCATGAATATGTAAATCGTGCCCTTATTTAATGGTATATTCTATTTTCGGCCTATCGTTTGCAGATAGCCTTAAAATCGCAATACGAACATTTTTTAGTATCTTCTGTCTGCGTAAAAGGCTCTTTTTCGCTGAATATTTCTTCTAATAATGCTTGTAGGCGTTCACGGAATTCATCTTCAAAGAAAGCGAAGTTGTTTACCGGTATTTTCGGTTTACGGGGTTCTCCCATTTCGATAACAGGCGAATAGCTTTCCGATGCTGCCCGGTGGATGTAGAGCAGGGCAGGAGCTACCATTAACGATTGTTGTCGGCTCATGATAGCGGCATATAGAAAAGTCTGGAAGATGTAGTTTGGGCGTGTTTCCGATGGGGTAAACAGTTGCTCGATATTAGCAGGTATTTTAGGACTTCCTCCTGTCTTGTAGTCAACAATCCGCAGGGTACTTTCTTTAGCATCCATACGGTCGATTGTGCCACCCAGACGGAGAGTGAACGGTCCTTGTCCTGTTTGTATAGTTATCTCTTCTGAAACTTTCTTTTCCATAGCGACCATTTCGAAAGGAGCATATTGAAGGTCGTTGCGCAGCAATTGTTTCAGATAGGAAACAATTACTTTGGAGTTGATAAGTTGTATGCCGTTATATTCCGGTTTTTCTTCGGGAGAAACCTTGAATAATTCTTCTTTGAAGGCTTGGTCAACGTAGCTTTGTAGCTTCACGTCATTGCGTAATAAGCGTTCAAGATCTTCTTTCTGTATTGTTTTTCCGGCTGCAGTCAGGTCAGTGTATGCCAATTGGGCGGAGAGGTGGAAAATGGTTCCGAATAGAGCGGAATCAATTTCAGCACTAACTTCGTCCGGTGTTTTCAAGCCCGCTACATAGCGGTAGTAGAATCTCAACCGGCAATCCAGATAAGCATTAAGGGCGGAAGGAGAGAGAATCACTGAATTTGGATTAGTGCTATCGTAAGCACGATAGAGTCGTCTTAGTACTTCAGGTGTTTTTTCTACTCGTATCTCTTGGGTACTTTGCGGAGATTGTCCGGCTTCCAGATACTCGCGAGTGATATCATGCGGACCTTCTACAAGTAATTGCAGCATGAAACGGGATTCTTCTCCACGGTTGAGACCGTCCGAAGAAGTATTGTAGAGTAGCGTGATATTCTCTGCCCGTTGTATCAGTCGATAAAAGTAGTAGGCATACACTGCATTTTTGTGTTCGATAGTGGTCATGCCGAATGCTTTCCGGAGATTATAGGGAATAAAAGAGGAATCTCCTCCGGATTTTGGAAGTTGTCCTTCGTTGAGAGACAATATAATGAGATTCCGGAAGTCCAGGTTACGTGTTTCCAATACTCCCATAACTTGCATTCCGATAGCAGGTTCTCCGTGGAAAGGAATGTTGGAAGATGTCAGTACTTTGGTAATCAGTCGTTTCAGAGTATCGGTGCGTATATTTAATTCTCCGCTTTCAATCAAACTGTAGAGACGGTTGATTTTGGTATGGCTTTGAAAGAGCGATTCTCTATATAGTTGATTGAAAATATCGTTGTATTCTCCTTCTTTCCGATAAATGGTTGAAATGTATTTGATTAATTCGATCAGATAATCGCATAGTTCTTTTATGCCATTACGGGGAGTGAAGAGGGTAGTTAGGAAATCATCCTGTTTAAGTTCCGACGGGAGTGGATAAAAACGATTTGTTTGGGTCAGTTCACGTTCCAGGGGACCGGCATGGGATGAGATTTGCTGGGTATAGGGATGTTTCAATATGGCGGATACTGCCTCATAAGTGAATCGGCCGGTGTCGGAGCGGTAACCATTGGTTTGCAGTTCCATTGCGGCATTGATAAAGCTATAAACAGGAGTTTGTGCCAATGGGAATCCCATGGTGATATTGACATTTTTCACTTCCTGCGGAATGGAGTGAAGTACGGGGAGTAGCAGAGCTTCATTGCAAAGCACTACAGCATTTTCTTTTTCCTTTTCTATGGCAATTTGCGAATGATCGTTTGTTATCGCCTTAATCCATTCGGGAAGGAAACGTGCTTGGGCATTCTCGGTAGAAGCGGAGATATAACGTATTTTCTTCGGTTCTTTAAAGGTGTTGAAAAAGCTTTCCGGGAGTTCGTTCGGAAATTCCTCGAGATTACGTTTCAGGAATTCTCCGGCCTCATGTTTTTTGATTTGTTGGGTATAGAAAATATCATAGTCCCAATAGAAGAGTGCCTTGCCCGCATCTTTCAGTTTTCTGAAAAAAACATTTTCTACCTTGTTCAATACATTGAACCCGACAAATATGTATTTGTCGTATTTGAGTTGGTCGGTATCGAGTTGTTCGATCACGTTCCGGTAGAGCATGCCTTCGTAAGCAATGTCTAAGTCTGTCAGGTTTGCACGGTAACGATGGTAGATAGTACCTAGCTTGTCCCAAAGGGAAATAAATTTTTCTTTTAGTTCAGTCCGTTTTTCAATGGAGAAATTCTGAAAAAACTGTTGTATGGCTTCTTCCTGCTCTTTGTCGAGGAATTCATAGTCGTCCATCAGGTTTTTCAAATCTTGTAGATTACTGAATAATTTGTCGGCATCGACCATATTTTTATCTACATCATCAAAATCACTAATCAACAACTCTCCCCAGAAGTAGAAATCGTCCAATGTTTCCTGACTCTGCGTTTCCTCTTTGAACACTTTATAAAGTTCGCAGACCAATCGAATAGGATCGCCGCTTTTCTGTACGGATAGTTTCTGAAACAGGTCGCTGATACTCATGGCAGCTGGTGACCAGATCGGTTGATCGGATTCTCCTGCTAAATATTCATTGAAGAACAAGTTAGCACGTTTATTAGGAAAAACGAGTGCCGTACGTGACAGGTCGTTTCCTATCTTGGTATATAAATCATGAGCGACTAGTTGGAGAAATGATTGCATATTGATTAAACTATTTTCTGATTTTTGTATTTATTGTAATCGGAACATAACAGGAACGGTGAAATAAACAGCAACTTTAGTACCATCTTCCAGTTCTCCCGGTTTCCATTTAGGCATTTGATTAATGACGCGTAAAGCTTCTTTATCCAGATAAGGATCTACGCCACGTAAAACTTTTGGCTTGACTACATTTCCTTCTTTATCAACGATGAACTGAATAATAGTACGCCCCTGTACACCATTACCTTCTGTTCCTGTATTAGGGTATTGAATCTTTTTTGCAAGAAATTCCATGAGAGCTTGCTGGCCTTCAGGAAAATCGGGCATAACAGGTACTTTCTCGTAAACGTCAGGATAGTTTATACGAGTATAAGTGATTCTCAATTCCGGGCCATACATCGCACTGAATGAGAGAATCAGATTGTATGTCACTTGTACTGTCTCATTTGCCAACATGCCGGGTGTCCAACGAGGAATGAGAGACATGACTCTTAATATTTCAGCTTCAACTTTGGGATGTATCTTGCGAGTAATCTTTGGGTTGATAACTTGTCCGTCATGATCTATAGTGAATTGTACATCAGTGTATGTATTATTAGCAATACTATCTATTTCTGAATAACGAAGATTTTCTTTCAGAAATTCTATAAATTTTTCTGTTCCTCCGGGAAATTCCGGTAGCTTCTCCGGACCATAAAAGGGAGCTTCCCCTTTCATGTCTTTTTCTTGTATCAGGCTGTCAGCAGTAATGGTCCAATTCATTTTAGGGCATTGTAGTGTTTCTGCGTTCAATGAAATAGGAGGTATTATTGTTAGTATGCCAGTTGATAGTCCAAACAGAGTGATGGCCTTACCTACACGGCGTTTTCGCTCAAGCTGTTGCTCCAGATATCGAACTTCAGCTTCGCATTTTGGGCAAGTGCCCAGACAATCTCCCTGATACTGACATTCAGAAGTAATGAATTCAATATCATTCGCTTCGGCTATCTGCCGACGAATCTCTTTTAAGATTTTACAGGTTTGTTTTCCTCGTGCCATGGCATTAATCATTAGGGGTTTTATAGGTGAATCGGTCGAATTGGGTGATTCCCATTTCTTTCAAAAGCTCTATGCTGTAGTCTACATCTTTCTCCGTATTATAAGAAGGAATGAGCGGTGTTCGAATGATAATTTTCCCGGTTTTGCCTTCTTCGATTAAATACCGGAGATTGCATAAAACCCTTTCATTTCCTTTTCCGGTATATCGCTGATAAATGCCATTATTCATGTCTTTGATGTCGACGATATAATTATCTACAATAGAAATCAACTCTTCTACATTCTGTAGTGGAACATTGAGAGACGTTTCGACAGTGATTCTCCATTCCGGTCCGCAAAGTTGGCGAAACAGCCGGATGAATTCGTTATGCAATAATGGTTCTCCACCTCCAAATGTGACTCCTCCGCAACTCGCCAGAAAGTAAAGTTCGTCTTTACGTACTTCCTCGTAGAGTTGGTTACAATCGTATCTCTCCCAAACGCCATCAGGCTGTAGAGAGGTTGGATTGAGACAATATCTGCAACGCAGCGGACAGCCATGGAAAGCAACTAATGTTGTAACTCCTTCACCGTCAATCGTTAGTCGATGGCGGGCAATGCCGATGAGAGGAACAGCTTTCATACTTTTTCTATTTTTTCTTCATCCACATACCACAAATAGCCGGTGATATTTTTATATCCCATCTTAGTAAGAAGTTGCATATATCCTTTCACTTGTTTGTTATATGTAGGATTTTCCTTACCAAACTTGAAATCGACTACAACAACCTGATCGTCTTTCATCATTACACGGTCCGGACGACGGGTTTGCAAAACTCCTTTTTCTTTATAGATAATAGCACATTCATTAAACAGTGTCCATTTTCCGGAATACCAATCTTGAATTTCAGGGGAAGAAAAAGCTTTCTTTGCAACTTCACGAGCTACCTTCTCTTTCTCATCATTTCTGATAACTCCTTCAAAAATAAGCCGTTCGATGGCCGGATCGATATCTTCTGCCGTTTCGATGACAGAAAATAAAGTATGTAACATGCGTCCGCGGTTGATAAAGCGGTCGTCCGAATCTTCTTCTTCAATGCCCTGAATGAAGTCAGCAGAGCGGTTGGACTGACGAAATTCAATATCATGCCGCATGGATTCCATCCGGATAGGGAGTTTTTCTGGTTTCTGGGTTAGCTTGTTTGTGGATGTCTTTATTCTTTCTTCTTCGGAAGGGCACAGTTGTCCTTGCTCGTAACAGTCTTCTTCCCAGTCAATCCCCTCTTCTTGGGCTACTATCGGGAGGGTGTTTGCCAATAGTTCGGACATGGTGCCTTTTTGGCTTTTTCTACTCCAGATAATAAGGTTTTTCCCTGCGCGGGTAAAAGCAACGTATAGTAGATTGAGATTATCTACCCAAAGTTGAAGACGTTCTTGCAGGTAGTCGTTACCATAAATCGATTCTGCCATTTGAGTGGAATAGTTAATAGGAAGAATATCCAATGCATTGAACGGTGCTGTTTGCGGGGCACACCATACGAGCTGATTATTGGTTTCATTCTCCAGCTTCCAGTCGCAGAAAGGAAGGAGCACGGTATGGAATTCCAATCCTTTGGATTTGTGTATGGAGAAAATCCGGATACCTTCTACTTCTCCACTTGGAATTGTTTTACTGCATAATGTTTCGTCCCAATACCGGATGAATCCGTCCAGCTCGGAAGAATTGCTTTGCAGATAATCGGTCACGGCATCAAAGAAAGCGAATAAATAGGCATCCTGATCTTTGATAAGATTCATCTCGAATATACTGAAAAGTTCTTCTAAAAGCTCATAGAGAGGCATTAGTCTTAGTTCCTTTATCCTTTCAAAAAACGCTGCGGGAAGATAATTCTCGGCAGGGAGGAGTAGGAGAGTATTCCAATCCAGTCCTTTCTGTAAGACCTCGTTTTGATAGGCTACGGCCAGTTGGGCACGAGCTATTTTATTGTTTTCATCGGAAAGGAATCGCAGTGCATTCAGCATCATACAAATGGCAAGAGAGGCGTCCAAGCGGAAGGCTTCGTCTGATACCACTTTATAGTGTAGCTCCTTATCGAAGTAATCGGCGATTCGGGGAATACTTTTATTTTTCCGTACTAGGATGGCTATATCATTAAGTCGTACTCCGGAGGTGAGGAGATGTTTTACTTCTTCTCCCAGACTAATTAATGTCTGCTCGGTATAATCATGTTCTTCGTCGGGTTCGAGAAAAGATACTTTTACATATCCTTTTTCTGTACTTCGTGGAGATTCCTGCACAACGTCGGCATAGGCTTTCTGCAGATCCTCACAATCCTTGCCTAGCTGTTGCTTATATACTCCGTTCAGATAGTTGGTGGCAGCTGTGAAGATTTGGTTATTAAACTGGATAACATTGGTTTCACTTCTCCGGTTGGTAGCTAATGTCTTGACGCGGATCGGGAAATGTTCGATGTGGTCATTCAGGCTGTTGAGAATTCCCCAATCTCCATTTCGCCAACGATAAATGGATTGTTTAACGTCTCCTACAATCAAACTGTCTGCTCCTTGAGACAATCCTTCCAGTAAGAGCAATTTGAAATTTCCCCATTGCATCCGGCTGGTATCCTGAAACTCATCTATCATGACGTTATGGATATTCGTTCCTATCTTTTCGAATACAAAAGAGGAGTCACCGTCTTTCACCAGCTGATGGAGCAGGGCATTCGTATCTGATAGTAGAAAACGATTGTTGTCGTGATTCAACTGACGTACTTCTTCATCGATATTGGCGAGAAGTTGTACTTTGTTGAGATGTTGCAGGGATAATCGGCAACTATTCAGTAACAAATTATTCTTGGAACGTAACTTTTCAGCATCTTCCAGAATTTGCATGAGACTGGAGTTGGCTACATTAATGATGTCCGCGTAGCGGGGAGAAGTCTTGGTTGCCCAGTTCTTTGCGTCTTCCAGACATTTTTCTACTGTGGCATTACGGATATCATTGCCTAAAATACCATTATTAAGTTTACGAAAATAACTTCCGATTCCGCGTGAACCGTTTTTCAGATCATCAGCAGTCAGTGCGTGTCCATCCAGTTCTCCTTCGAATTGGTCGTAGAATCCTTTCATTTGCTCCAGTATTTCCGTTTCCAGAGCTTTCAGTTGCTTACGATACTCTTTGATGGTATCCGGGTTTCGTAACCGTTGCCGGAGCCCTTCTCCCTTTTCAATATAACCTTCATCGAAAATATTGCGTCCGAAACTTTTTACTTCATCCGATACGTTCCAACGTTTATCATCGGCAATCCGCTCGTTGATATAATCTAGCAACCATGCGAGGACGGGAGAAGTGGGTCCTAGTTTCTCAATCATGCTATCTACAGCGTCACTAAGAACTTCGGTGTTATTTAACTCGATATTCAGATTCGGGCTAAGTTCCAGTTCCCGTGCGAGATTGCGCATGACAGATTGAAAAAATGAGTCGATAGTCTCTACCCTGAACCGGCTGTAATCATGCAGCATATAGCTAAGGGCGACGCCTGCCGCTTCCCGTATCTCATGTTCGGTTTTTCCTGTCTCTTCTTTAATTCGGTTGAGGTAGGCTTCGGAATCTTTATCGCCTATCTGTATGCCGTAAAGCTGACTAAGAATGCGTTCTTTCATTTCTGCTGTTGCCTTATTGGTAAAGGTGACAGCGAGAATTTGCCGGTAGGCGCGGGGATTGAGAATTAACAGTTTGATATATTCCACTGCCAGGGTAAATGTCTTACCCGAACCTGCGGAGGCTTTATAGACTAAAAGTTCACTCATGTTTCTGTTTATGGGATATACTCGATTTTAGCAACAATGACCCGTATGTCCTCCGGTTCTTTCCCTGCCTTTACCAATGCCTGATGAAAGTTTTTGGGGAAGAACATGAAGAATGTATCCGGAGTGGAATCTACATATTTTATTTTCTTGGCTTTGTAGAAAGTAACATCCGGTTTGTATTCAGTGATAGGCTCTGCATATTCTGCTGAAGTAATTCCGAAACGTTCGGTGCCTTTCACTACATATTGCAGATCAATACCATGGCGATGTGCTTCGATTTTACGTTTACTGACATCTTGTGTTGTTGCATCCTGTACATTGATGTAACAATGTTCGCCATCCACTTCATATCGTCCGGCAGGCATATTCGCAAGGTCGTGGGTAGCTAGCCATTGGAAAGTCTTGTCCCACACTTTCTGGTTCTTATGATATTGTGACGCAAATTCCTGATAATCGGTTGTTTTATGAGGCATTGCCTTCAGTCCGTTTGCCCATTCTTGTTTTTGTGTCCATTGACGGGCCTGCTTAAGAGTCCAGTTATCAGCGGATTCTTGTGAACACACGTTTTCAGTGAAGAAGAAAAGAAAAAGTCCGATAAACAGGCTTGAACTACTAAATACGAATTTTGATTTCATGATTGTTCGAAAAAATTAGGTCCGAAAATAAGTATGAATAAAGGTAGATAGTCTTTTAAAGCTACTCGTAATAACTTTAAAGCTTGTCCGATCCTGTAATTAATCGTTTGTGGAGATACATTCAGCTTCTCGGCAATTTCTTTATGCGTCAGATGTTGATTGCGGTTCATCTCGTAAGCTTCGAGATATTCTTTCGGAAGTTTTTTTAGTGCTTCTTCATATAAACGGAAAAGCTCATCACTCAAATAGAAGTCCGGGTTATTGAACTCACTATCATATTTATCAACGATTTCCTGATGAACTTTTCGTTTGATCTCAAAATGGGAAAGACGGTTGAGAGCTTTGTTCTTGACAATCGTAAAAAGAAGTGTTTTGAGTGTCAGCTCTTCCATAAGAGTGCAACGATTTTCCCACAGCCACATCATCGTTTCTTGTACAATCTCCTCTATTTCTTCCTGCTCACCTACATACTGGGAACAAAAAGCACATAGCCTACGGAAATAATGTCTGTAGACGACGTCAAAAACTTTTTCTTCTCCTGCTTTTAGGGCAGTGATAACGGACTTATTATTATTAATATCCAAATATATCGGAGATTGTGACATTCTCTTTTAATTTATGTAAGACAAAAATAATGAAAGAAGTAGATAAATGAAATAAAAATGCGAGAAAAAATATTTTTTTCTTTTTCTCTTTAGTATATTTGTACTCACAACTGTATTACTACAAAGGTATTATAGTTTTTTTGTAAAAAGATAAAAGAGCATGGATGAAACTATCTTGGTGAATTACCTGCAAGGTGAATGTAATGATGAAGAAGCTGCTCGGGTGGAAGCTTGGTGCGAGGAAAGACCGGAAAACCGGAAAACTTTGGAGCAACTTTATTACACTCTCTTTGTAGGTGAGCGTATAGCGGTGATGAATACTGTAGATACAGAGGCGTCATTGGATCAATTTAAATCAGCTATCAGAGAAAAGGAGAAAAAAGCTAAGCGGAAAAGTATATCGATCCGTTGGGGACGTTATGCAACTGTGGCGGCTGCTTTTCTTACCGGACTCGTTTTTGCCGGTGGAATTGCCTGGGGATTACTTTCTAATAAACTTTCGGATTATGAGGTGATAACTGCTGCCGGACAGAGAGCGCAGACTGTGTTACCGGATGGTAGTAAGGTATGGCTGAATGCATCTTCAAAAATAGTTTATCATAATTCTTTCTGGAGTTCGGATCGTCAAATTGATTTGTCGGGTGAAGCCTATTTTGAAGTGTCTCATGATAAACATGCCCCATTTATAGTAAATAGTAAGCAAATCAAGACTTGTGTGCTTGGTACGAAATTTAATGTGCGTGCACGCGAAGAAGAGAATAGGGTAGTGACTACCTTGCTTCAGGGACTGGTACGGATAGATTCTCCGCGAACGGAAGAGAATGGCTATTTGCTGAAACCGGGACAGACATTGAATGTGAATACGGATACTTATCAAGCAGAGTTAATTGAATATAACCAGCCTACAGATGTGCTTCTCTGGATTAAAGGCAAGTTGGAATTTAAGCAACAATCTTTATTGGAAATCACCAATATTATGGAGAAGTTGTACGATATCAAATTTATTTATAAGGATGAAGCATTGAAGTCAGAACGGTTTACCGGTGAATTCTCTACTGATAGCACTGCTGATGAGATACTGAATGTATTAATGCATACCAATCATTTCTCTTATAAGAAAGACGGACGGATTGTCCGGGTGATGAAGAAATAAGAGATAGGTTAGTGTTTCTAAAAGGCTGTCTAATTAGATCTTGACAGATTAAGGTTTGTTCGTTATATAAAGATGTGAAGTGCTCCCAAAAGTTAGATACATAACTTATCTGGGGGCATTTCGCATATATGTAGTGGCAAACTGATTGGAATGGGATTTTATTAGATAGTCTTTAAAACGAAAAATCACCCTCACTACATGACTGAACTGCACTCCTTAAGTTTTGTGTTCAACTTTTGGGGTGCAGTTCATTGTAATGAGGGTGATTTTATGAACTTAAGGCCTGTTTGATAGCCTCTATTCTATATTTTTATAGTTATCTATTCATAAATACTTACTCACTTTTGGGTTCGTAAACATTAAATTCTGTAACATCTGTACGACCGTTTGTAGAGATAGTAATAATCTGATATTTCAGATATCGTGTAGTAATAGGAGAAATGAACGTAATATTCTGTGTAGCACCGGTGATTGCTAATGAACTCAATGATTTCCATGTCGTACCATTTTCAGACTGTAATATTTCCACTTCTCTAGGAGCATATGCATTTGCCCAATGATTCGTTTTGATACCTGTTAATAGCTTAGTTTCTCCTAAATCAACGGTAAACCAGAATCCTTTATTATTTAGAGCAACGTCAGTTCCAGTCTTGCCATCGATTAAATTATTAGGTGCGCCTTCTACTCCTTCTTCTACATTAATAATCCAACCTGCACGATTACTGATAAGTTGGCTATTGTTAGGAGTACCACTTTTTAGATTGCAGTAGGCAGCTTTATTAATAATGACAGGTAATGTACTTAAACTACTGCTAATAACAGTGTTCTTATCATTGGTTGTTACATTACTGATTGATACACTGAAAGAGAAACTTGTTTTTTCCATGATACCGGCGAATATCGTCGGATCAACCGTCGCAGTGATTTCTTCAGAAGTCATCTGTCCTTCTTTGAGAGTAACCTGTGAGGAACTTAAAACGATCTGGCTTGCATCAAGCCCTTCTGTTTCACTTTTTGCACTTAATGCGATAACCATATCTGTAGAGACTGCTTTCTGTGTTTTTACAGTAAAAGCCATCTTAATTTCATCTCCTCCGATTCCATTCGCATCATGAGTCAGATTGAACTTTTTTACATTCCCTGATAAATAGTCATTTCTCTGTAGAGACACATACGTAGCATTCCACTCGTTAAACACTTCTTCATCATCACTACAGGACGAAATGAACGGGACAAACAAGCCGAGTAGAGTTGCTATTGATAGTGATTGAAATATATTTTTCATATGTACATACGATTAAATTATTACTATTTCCATTCGGTAGATTTATCTGTAGATAAAATACCGTCAATCCAGGTAGGAGTAGCAGAAGTAGTCAAAGTATGACCTTTGCCGGTTGCATCTTCGAATACATTGCCTTGTCCTTCATTAAATCGCCAATAGGCTTCCAAACCCACAGATTTTGGGCTCACTTGAGTCATGTTATTCTGAATTTGAGAAGCGGAACGAACTACAGACCAGATACGTGCTTCGCTCATCAAAATTTTACAGTTTCCCCATCTACTATAAGAATCATCACCTAAGCAGAACCAATTTACATCAGAGAAAGTTGTTGCTCCTGTTGGTATATTCAACACACCCGAATCAACTCCGTTTATGTAAAGTCGATAGTTGGAACCATCACAGACCAATGCTAAATGTTGCCATTCGTTTGGCTTGAAAGAATTACTTGGATTCAAATAAAGCCGGTTACGTCCTACAATTTGTACTAATGAATGTGCCTTATAATTTTCATTATCACTTTGAGGATCCTCAAAACGTAAAAGGATAAAGTTTGCATCATCTCCTCCGTTCTTAAATACTGCACGGTCACGGTCAGCTGTGTTGGCTACTTGGAAACGAACCTCTATCGTATATTGTGAATACGTTTCGGGAGATTCTGTGAATTTATTAGCTTTTAGACTAGGAGCACCAACAAACATTGGGGCTGAAAATTCGATAATACTTTCTGCCAAAATAACAAAGGTTCCGGTATTTTCCATCGGTGAAATATTTCCATCTTGCAACACTAGTTTTACAGGCAGTGCATATGATTCTCCCGATTTCATCATTTCCTGGCTAAAAGCTTTCAAGGCGATAGAAAGGGCATCGGCTGCATATTGTCCTGCTTTTACAGTAATTGTTTCTGGCAATGTATAATAATCTTTGGGCAACATTATATATCCGGTTCCATTTATATGGTTATAAGTGTCCAGTACTGATTGATCTGTAACCAATTTATAATGATTATCTGTAGAAGAAAGATTACTAAGATGCACATTTAGGGTAGTAAAACTTTCTCCAGTGGCCTGTACGGTCACTTTTTGACTTGTACTGGAAAGAGCTTCTTCAATATAAGCATGTGTATCTAAAGTATCGTATTTGGCATCTCCACAACTTACTATACTTCCTAAGCCTGTTATGACTGCGGAGAAGCATAAAATTTTTATACAATTCATACGTTTCATAGTTTACATTAATTTTTAAGTAATGAATGTGATGACGGATTCATAATTTGAATAGCACGGCGTATATTTTTATATTCTGGTGAAGTTCCATACTCTGCTTCCATATGATAGGTTCCTGCACCACCTTTACGGAATCCGTTACTTGGTTGCCAGCGTGCCATTCCTTCGAGAGATTTCATTTTGTTACCATAACGATCAGTGTAATCATATCCACCGTCCATAGCAGCATCGGTAGCCTCGAAATTCTCGGTCATGATGGTCATCTTCGTGATTTGTTCTTCAGACATGACACTGCTATACGTCTGAACAAGTCCTGCACCTGCTACGCCGCCTGTGATAAGACGTTTATCGAGTTTAGAATCACTGCCAGGACTACTATTATTGTAGGCCTGAATGATAAAATAGTCAAAATATAACCCGACTTCAGGTCTACCTGTTATGCTCTGTGGTTCGCCATCGATAACTAATAATTTACCTGTTCCTGATTTCGGACCGAAATATTTGCCTAGTTCATCAACAAATGCAAACATTCTATCGTCTTCGTCTACGATATTACCGGGATTACCGAAATTGGGTTCGTAGTCGATATCAAAGCCGTCATAACTATATTTGTTGACTGTATCGGCAATGGCACTTGCATATTTGCGAATAGATGCTTCTATTGCTTCCTTGTTTGATTCATCGGAAGGCCATCCCCAAAAATCATTCACAGCTTCCTTTTCGGATGAAAATCCCATTTCTTCCCAGTTGTCACGAATATTCTGCGGGGTAATCTGATCTCCTACACTTCTGATAATGAAACACATGGTAAAACGAGTACCTTTAACTTGTTGGCAAAATTGGAGATCTTTTTTTTGAGCTTCTGTAATGTTCGACCAATTTCCCCAAATAGAAACAATATCAACACTATCAGGAATACCGGCTAAAGAGCTTTTCATATAGGCACCTTCACCGCTCCAGCCACCAAACCAGCCAAAGGCAACTTGGTGATCTGTCTGTTTATAGGCACGCAAAGCCGCATAATATTCATCCGATACGATCGATTCGGGAAAAGTTTTTGCTTCCGACTCCGTCCAGTCACTGCAACCGATCAATGAGGTCGTTGCCAGTGATATGAGTACAATGTATAATAAATAAATTTTCTTCATAAAAGTCCTTTTTATGCATTATATAAATTAGTTCTTCTTAGCCCACTTTAAGTCAGTAGCTTCATTATCAGCACCGCCAAGTTCTGCTACTCCCTGCTCATAATTGGCTTTATTGTTTTGTGCCTCTGTATAAGGAAAGCTTAAACGACGCATGCCGCGTTGGCTGCTCACGCCACAATCTGATAGATTGTCGATGCAAGGATAAAGTTCCGGATAACCTGTACGGCGATATTCAGCCCATGCTTCCAATCCTAATGGATAATTGGCGATCCATTTTTGAGTAATGACACGTTGGAAATTCTTTCCATTTACGTTATCAGCCTCGCTGTCATCCCACACCACACTCACTGTATTGGTAATTGTAGCAGTAGCATTTTGTACAGCATCACTTTCATGTGATACGACAGGAGCTTCGTCAATCTTCAAATATTCAGTGGCTGAAACCTGATATTGTTCCATTGACAAATTAATGCCATCTTCATAATAGGCTTTTGCTGTTTTAGAACCGACATTCCAACCACGCAATTTTCCTTCTGCACGTAAAAACGCTGTCTCTGCAGCACAGAAAACCATTAATTTAGAAGTTGCCGTATATGCAGGAATAGAGAATCCTGCTGCATCTGCTTTTTTAAAATTGGCATCTCCGGTACGCATACCTACATACTTATCTGTTTTCCCGGTAAGGGTAGACTTATTAAAGAACTTCGGCATACGTGGATCATCATATGCATTCATATAATCTACTATATTTGCATTCACACGCAGGTCACCCCAACTTACAGCTGCCAATTGATATGGATTACTCTGTGTGCCACAAGAAAGCATAGCATTATCCGAGTTACTTTCAATCAATCCTGCTTTATGTGTTACCGCTGCTTCAGCTGCTTCTTGAGCAATGCCAGGCCATGTTCCGCTGATTCGCATTGCAACACGTAAACGCATTGAATTGGCTAGCTTAGCCCAACCTGAATAATTGCCATCGAAAACCGGATCATTGGCTCCCAATGGTGCATTACCATTTGTTTCTACATAATAGTTGTACAAAACATCAGCTGCATTGGCTAAATCACTTAATATATTAGTATAGACCTGTTCCTGGGTATCATAAGATACATAGAAATTGCCTTTCTTTACTTGGCTGTAAGGCATCGGTCCATAACAATCTGCAATGCGAAGCATTGTTATGGCACGTATCATACAGGAGAAAGCATAATAATGTCCGGTAGAATTAGTTGCTTCCTGTATCTGGAAAAAGTTCCCATATATTTTTTCAAACGGAGTGTTCCAAGGGGTAGCATTCCAGGCATCACTCTGATTGAATGTGCTGAAGTTTGTACCACTCCATGTGTTGGAACAGCATAAATAGCCACCTAATTGTCCCACCATTTGATCCTGCATTTGAGAGTCATTCTGCTGAATATTCACAATTGTTTCAATCATAGACTTCATCAAAGTAGCAGGGTCTGCATCATGAATTTGATATTGATTCGTATTATACTCCTCAAATTTATCGGTACAACTTCCTGCCAGTAACAACAGAACGGCACCGACTGTGATATTTCTTAAATATTTTCTCATAACATTAGCTTTTTCTTTTAGAATTGAACTTTCACATTAAAACCGAAGTTACGCAAGCTAGGTTGCATAAAGTAGTCTACATTCATATAATAGTTACTGGAGGTAGAGGCAGACAATTCCGGGTCGAATGGAGCTTTACAGTAAATCATCCATAAATTACGTCCTACAACACCCAAAGTAACATTAGCCACATTTTTAAACCATCTTTTAGGAAGTGTATAGTTTAGGCTCAATTCCTGCAAACGTACATTGGTTGCACTGTATAGATAATAACGACCATAGCCACCTTCACCCGTACCAATAGCCTGGTAATACTTTTGGGCGTTAACTTTACCGTTATTAATAGGTATGCCACCATTATCACGAGCTGTTGCAGATGTTTCGGATACTCCATAATAATCTAAAATACCTTGAGTAGCCGAATAAGCTAATCCGCCTACACGGGCTGATAATACAACTCCTAAATCAATTCCTTTATAAGTGAAATGATTGGTCCATCCGAGGTTGAAATCAGCATCCAGATTACCTACTTTTACCGGAGTGTTTGATGAAGTGATACCCAGATTACCATTCTGATCGACTTTTATATTACCGTTATTGTCTTTTGTCAGCTGGTTGTATACATAGATATCAGTCATGGAGCCTCCTTCTGTCAGGATGACGCGAGGAGCTACATTCTCTTTACCTAACCAACCTACATTCATTTCATCCATTTGGATAGCTTCTCCTGTCACAGGATTTACGCTGCCGCTTGCCAGTCGTTTCACCTTGTTACGGTTTAAAGTGAAAGTAGCATTAGAAGACCATCCGAATCCTGCCCATTTATCACTGAATCCTAAAGCTAATTCAATACCCTGATTTTGCACGTTACCGGCCTGTACAATCGCTTGTTTATATCCGGAAGAAGAGGGGATATCCACTTTAAATGTCTGGTTCAATGTGTTAGAACGATAGTAAGTAGCGTCTAAATTGAAACGATTTCCCCAGAATTTCAAGTTCAAACCGATTTCCCAGGATTTAGTCTTTTCAGGTTTCATATTGTCCATCGGATATACGGTCGGATTCGCCCAGTTATGTGTCTGGCTGTTGTATTCGTAACCCGGATTAGTAAGGAAACGATCGAAAGAAGAGGCTACCACTGTATACGAACCGCGTATTTTAGCATAAGAAATCACCTCTGGTAGTTTTACCATTTCTGATAATAAAGCCGATAAACCGACTGATGGATAAAAGAAAGATTTCTGTTTGGAGAATGCGAGTTTTGAATCCCAATCATTACGTCCGGTTACAGTTAGATACAGTTGATTTTTCCAACTTAATTCAGCACTGGCAAAAATACTTTGAATTTCATCTTCATATCCAGTAGGATCCGGTTTATAGTTGGCGGAGAAATTAATATTGTTGATCTGGAAGAAGTTGGGAATAACCAGGTCACCTGCAATATATAACTGATCCATTGAAGTATGATATATGGAAGCACCAACATTGGCTGTCAAATGAAAATCACCAAATGTTTTATCTATATTAGCCAGGAAATCGGCATATAAAGAACGTTCCTGACGCATGGCATCTTCAAAACCACCACTTACACCACAGAATGTTGTTAATGTAGAAGCAGATTTCTCATTTTTATTCCGGTAGTCGGAGTTGTCCAGATTGACACGACCGACAACGTTGAGCCAATCTGTAGCCTGCCATTTCAAAGAAGCGTTCATCATATAACGTTTCTTGTTGGAAGTACGGTTGATGCGATTTTGTATCCAATATGGATTTTGTAATGACAAACTTGCATCACCATAAGGCCAATATTGTTCCATATAGCCGTAGTTAGTATTATAACGTTCATACAAACGAATTTCGTCAAAGTTGTCTCCACGAGGGAATAGATACAGTGATGGGAGAGGGTTATAATACTGTCCTTGAGAAACCATGTTTTTGTTGTTCTGAACGATATATTGTGCACCGATATCCAGAGTAAGTTTATCATTCAGGAAATGGGTGGTATTACGTGCCGTAAAATTATAACGGTTATAGGAGTTATTCGGAAGAATTCCGCCGGAGTTAGTTGTAGAAGCAGAAAGATAAGTCTGGTTTTTGGTATTTCCTGTAGATAATGCTACCGAATTGATAACATTGGATCCTGTTTCAAAGAAGTCAGATGGGTTATATCGACGGTTTGTCAATTCTCCCCAGCTGAATAATCCGGAACTTGTACCATAACGGTTCTGCATATCCGGCATAATATATGCTTTAGAGAAAGTAGTACTGTTGGATACTGTTATGGTAGTTTTCTCTGTTTGGCCTTTTTTAGTGGTAATTAAAACAACACCGTTTGCCGCAGCAGAACCATATAATGCTGCTGCAGAAGGACCGGTCATCATACTAATACTAGCAATATCATCCGGATTTAAGTCAGCAACAGCATCTGATCCTCCCATCTCTCCAAATAATCCTTCGCCACCGCTTTTTCCTGTATTAAAAATAGGTACACCATCAATTACATACAAGGCATTGTTATCTTTAGTCAGAGATTTCATACCACGCATAACAACACGAGTGGCACCACCAGCACCGGTTGCACCACTATTAATCTGAACACCGGCAACCTTTCCTGATAGTGAATTCATAAAATTGGCGTCCTTAACAGCTGTCAATTCGTCACCTTTTACCTCTTGTACATTATAACTTAATGCCTTAGTTGCACGCTTGATACCCAATGCAGTAACAACGACTTCGTCCAATACTTGCGTATCTTCTCCTAAGGTTACTTTTAAGGGTTGTGCGTTGGCGAGTGTGATTGTTTGGGAGAAAATCAGTTTCATATACTTTCCCTAAATTCTATTCTTGTTTGATAAATAGATTAGATGTTCTATTTTTAAGATGTCAGACTAAATACAATTAAGTAAATTCAATGAATGAGAGAAAAGGTTAGTAAGATTGCGCATGAATATGCAGTAATCAACTTGTTTTTATTTATATATGCGGTATGAATATTCGATAAAAGACGTTTCTTCAGGAATGTTCCACACCGAGAATCACTTCGTTTCTCGGTGTGGAACATTTTGAATCTTTAAATGGAACCTAACAAGTCATTTAAAGAATAATAGTAACTCGTTTTATAGTAGTTATTTTCTTCTAGTTAGTGCCGATAACATCAAGAACGGAATCTTTCCATTTGATTAATATTGCTAATATTAGACATTATTCTATCACTATACTAGTGATCAAAAGAATGAATTGCAATAATATCAAACCTTTTTATTAAAATTACGTTTGGCTAAAGTGGAAATCCCTGCGTTTTTCTAAACCACTCCTGATAACGGATACATATTCTAAATTATAGGTAATCTGAATATGCGTTTTTTAATATTATACTCACTTTTATCCTATATCAATTATTGGTCCATTTTTCATTGTACATACAATTTGCATACAAATGTATTAGAGATTAAAGTTAGTCAATAGTTGAGCATTCCTTATTCTTTCCTCTTTTTCAAAGTATGCTAAATAGTGCTCGGTTACAGATAAGTTAGAGTGTCCCAAGCTTTCAGAAATATATGAGGTTTTTGCACCTCCACGTTTTAATACTGTAGCAAAAGAATGCCTTGCCGTGTAGGTCGTCAACTGCAAAATTCCAATGTCTTGGGCTATCTTTTTAAGTTTTCTGTTGCATTTGGTTATAACCCGCCGTACCAATCTAATTTTTTCAAAGGCATTTTCAGTCCCTCTAGCATATTTAAAAATATATGTTTGTGGGCTTAATCTTGGATTACCCCATTTTTGAATAATATTCCACATTTCAGGAATAATGATTGCATGTATCTCTTTGTTATGTTTGGTAGCCCGAGATGTCTTAGAGCGTACAAAGCATATTTCTCCATCTACAATATTTGAATACTGAAGAAATAATAAATCCATAAAATTAATACCATTACATAAATAAGAAAATACCCAAAGATCCCTAAATTCTTCTATGTCTTTTGTTTCACATTGATAAGACATTACTTTTTTTATTTCAGAAAGGGTAAGTGCTAATTTACGTCCACACCCTTCAGGTATTTCATATTTATTCTTTCCAAAAGGAAAAGATGATTCTTTTATGATGCCATCATGTACAGCACGATTTAATACACACTTTAAAGCCCGGAAATAAATGCTTATGCTTGAATAACTTTTACCTTCTGATATCCAAAATCTTTCACAATGTTTAAGCCAATCAATTGTAATTCTATCTAAAGGAATAGTGGAACCTCCGAAATCTTCCAAACTTTTCAAAGCACTTTGATAGTTTAGGTACGTGTTTGCTTGTTCATTAGCTTCCAGTTCTTTCATCTTTAAATGAAAAGCACTGCGCAAAGTTATATCATTCACCTGCCTTCCTAACCTGACGCTTAATACTTCAATACTAAATTCTCCTTTTTGTATCAGTTCGTTAACTTGTTGTTTAATAGTTGAAAAACTACTCTCTATATCTGATCGAATTTCTGCCAATAATCGGCTTTTTACTTTTAATAACCTTGCCCAATCTTCTTTTGACACTTCCTTCCCAGTTGAATAATATTTTTGCTTTCTTCTATATACCACTTGAACTTTAACAGGAAACTGTCCACTCTTTTTGGCTCTTCTGGTATCTAATATGGTTAAAACCGAAATTCCATCTTTTGAATATTTGAACATAAAATGAATATTTATATCTATACAATAGGTAAAGCATACATATATTGTATGCAAAATGTATGCAAATGTAATAAATCAGCCTGATTTTAATAAGTACATAAGATTCTATTTATCAAATATTTGAGTATTTATTTTTCAATTAGGAATCTTTCTATTCTAGTTTTTTCAAAAAAAATCTTATCTTCGTTTAGTAAGGTTACAACATAAAATGTATTACTATTGAATAAGCGCTTATGGAATTTATTTTAAGTATAACCTTTAAATTTATTAATTATGAGAAACAGAGATACATGAAACCTTTGTGTGAAAACGGTAATCTCATTTACCGACTCTAATTACAAATTCTCTAAAAACTATTTCTAATTAAAAAGAATAAGATGAAAGAAATTATAAAACACAAGTTTTCATACTTGTTATTCTTCCTTTTGTTGGTTTCGTGTTTTGCTTCAGCTTATGGGCAAGAACGAACGATCACTCTTAATCTATCGAAAGTACCCTTAAACACTGCTTTGAAAGAAATTGAGAAACAAACTTCAATGTCAGTAGTCTATAACACAAATGATGTCGATATAAATCGTGTCATATCTATCAAGGTAACAAAAGAATCTTTGAATAATGTAATGAATCAGTTATTCAGAGGAGTTAATGTCAGTTTTTCAATAGTAGATAATCATATTGTGCTTTCTGCAAAAAGTAATAAAGAAGACCAGCAGAAAAAAACACCAATTACTGCAAGTGGTACTGTTACTGACTCAAAAGGAGAACCATTGATTGGAGTTAGTATTTTGGTAAAAGGAACTTCAAATGGTACTATCACTGATATGGATGGAAATTTCAAAATACAAGCAGCTAAAGGTGATGTACTTGAAGTATCCTATATCGGTTATGCCTCCCAAGCAATCACGCTTACCAATGCTCAACCTATAAAAGTAACTTTAGGAGAAGATACGCAAGTATTGGATGAAGTTGTCGTTACCGCATTAGGTATCAAGCGTGCAACTAAGGCGTTAAGCTATAATGTGCAAGAAGTAAAGGGTGATGAGTTGACAACTGTAAAAAGTGCCAATTTTATGAATTCACTGGCTGGAAAGGTAGCTGGTGTTAATATTAATGCATCTTCATCCGGTGTTGGAGGGGCTACACGTGTGGTTATGCGTGGTACCAAATCTATATCTTCAGACAATAATGCTTTATATGTAATTGATGGTGTTCCTATCTTTAATACAAATAAAGGTGATACTAACGGACAATATTCAGCCCAGCCGAGAGGAGAGGGGATATCTGACATCAATCCGGAAGATATTGAAAGTATGTCTGTGTTAAGTGGACCTGCTGCTGCGGCATTGTATGGTTCTAATGCAGCGTCGGGTGTAATTTTAATTACTACTAAGAAGGGAAAAGAAGGTAAGGCACGAATTATTATTTCTAATAATTCTACTTTTTCCAATCCTTTTATAATGCCTGAATTCCAAAATTCTTATATAAATCGTGCAGGTTCCTTTGCTTCATGGGGAGATAAAGCGTCTTCTCTTTTCGGGACTTATGAGCCAAAAGATTTTTTCAATACTGGTACTAATATTCAGAATAACGTTTCTTTATCTGTTGGTAATGAAAAGAATCAAACTTATCTGTCTGTAGGTACTACTAATGCAACCGGTATCATTCAAAATAGCAAATATGACCGTTATAATTTTACATTCAGAAATACTACAAAATTCTTGAAGGATAAAATGACATTAGATGTGGGCTTTAGCTATATTATCCAAGAAGATCTTAATCTAATGGCACAAGGTGAATATTTCAATCCACTACCAGCCGTATATCTGTTCCCGCGTGGCGAAAACTTTGAAGCTGTGAGGATGTATAAAACGTATGACACAACTCGTAAGATAGATGTACAGAACTGGGGATGGGGGGACCCTGGATACAGTATGAAAAATAATCCATATTGGGTAGCTAATGAGATGAACCATGGCATGAAAAAACAACGTTACATGGCTAATGCTAGTTTAAAATATGAAATTTTGGATTGGCTTGATGTGACAGGGCGTGTTCGCATTGATAATGCAACCAATGATTATTCAGATAAAAGAAATGCTTCTACTGACCTTTACTTTACTAATAGTTCTATTTATGGATTCTATAAGTACTATAAAGCTGACGATAGACAGGCTTATGCAGACGTGATGGCTAATATTAATAAACGCTTTGGTGACTTAAGTTTAAGTGCTAATATTGGCGGTAGTTTTACTCAAACTTATTATGACGAAAGAGGATTCCAAGGTGGCTTGAAAGATATGTCTAATGTATTTAGTCTATATAATATGACTACTACCTTGGATAAAGATACTTACCCTATAGAAAGTGGATATAAACAACGTACCAACTCTATTTTTGCTAGTGCGGAAATTGGTTGGAAGAGTATGTTGTATATGACTTTGACCGGACGTAATGATTGGGATTCAGCATTGATTAATACAGAACAATCATCTTTCTTTTATCCATCAATAGGACTTTCAGGAGTTATTTCCGAAATGGTAAAATTACCCAAAGCTATTACTTATTTGAAGGTACGCGGCTCATTTGCTTCAGTAGGTGCTCCTATTCCTAAGAATCTTTCTTCTAACAAAACGTATGAGTGGGACCCTGCAACTAGTCAATGGAAATTACAAACTTATCGTCCTTTGCCTAAACTTTATCCTGAACGTACAAATTCTTGGGAGGCTGGTTTGAATGCCAAATTTTTTAATAATAGTTTAAGTTTAGAAGTTACCTGGTATAAGGCTAATACTCGCAAACAAACATTCCAGGTTCCTTTGTCTGGAACCGCTGTATATGCGACTATGTATGCACAGTCTGGTAATATTGAGAATAAAGGTATGGAATTTTCTTTAGGGTATAATAAATCATGGGGAGATTTCTCGTGGAATTCCAATTTGACTTTTAGTTTTAATAAAAATAAGATTGTAGAGCTCTTGGATGATGCAGTGGATGATGAAGGTAATCACTATAGCTTAAGTGAGATTGATAAAGGTGGTATTGGATCGGCTAAAGTTATCCTTCGTAAAGGAGGAAGCATGGGAGACATGTATGTCACTAATCGTTTGAAACGTGATAACGAAGGAAATGTATTTATTGATAAAGCGAGCCAGAATGTGAAGAAAGAGGATATAAAGAATTCGGATGAATTTATTCATATTGGCTCTGTATTGCCTAAAAGCAATTTAGGTTTTAGAAATGACTTTTCTTATAAAGGCATTAGCCTGGGATTCATGCTTGCTGCCCGCTTTGGAGGTATTGTTATCTCACCGACACAAGCTGTAATGGATCAGTTCGGAGTATCTAAGGTCACCGCTTTAGCACGTGATAATGAAGGTGTTCCTGTAAATAATGGAAAAGTGGATCCCCAGACTTATTATACAGAAGTGGGTGGAATAAGTGGATTGATGTCTAACTATGTATATAGTGCTACTAATGTTCGTTTACAAGAGTTATCGGTGGGCTACTCACTTCCAGCCAAATGGTTTAATAACAAATGTAATCTTAGTTTGTCAATAACAGGGCATAACTTGTGGATGATTTATAATAAAGCACCATTTGATCCGGAGGCTACCGCTTCTACTGGTACTTATTATCAAGGTGTTGATTACTTTATGCAACCAAGTTTGAGAAGTTGGGGATTTAATGTAAAAATACAGTTTTAACGATAAAAGAATAACCAAATGAAAATATATAAATTCATAACGCAGATTTCTATTGCAGGCTGTATGCTTGTTGGAACTCCAATGTTACAAGGATGCATGGATAATAGCTTGAATGATCCGCTGGGAAAAGTTTCGGAAGAAGAACTTGGACGAGATGGATTTGCTGCCAATGCTTTCTTCTTGACTTTATGTGATTATGCATATCCCATAGCTACTGAAAACATTTATAATACCAATGAATCCTTGATTGGTGACTGCTATGGACGTTATCAAGTAATGGCAACAGATAAGTTTAAAGGGGCAAATTTTGCTACATATAACGCACCCGAGAACTGGTTAAACTGGCAGTTTGCAGATGATAATGTAATGGTATTGACGTATGGCGCATGGAATAAAATAAAGAATGTAACCCAGGGAACAGGAGTTAACTTTGCATGGGCGCAGATCCTAAGAATTGCGACAATGCATCGTATGCTTGATATGTATGGAGCACTTCCTTATTCCCAAATTTCAAGTGATAAGCTTTCTGCTCCTTACGATACGATGGAGGAAGCATATCATGCAATGTTCACTGATCTGACTGATGCTATTAATGTGATGACTGTTTATGTGACCGAAAATCCAAACAACAGAACGATGGCTAAGTATGATAAAGTTTATGACGGTGATTTTGAGAAATGGGTGAAATTTGCAAATTCACTGAAACTACGTATGGCTATTCGTATCCGTTTTGCAGATCGCGAATATGCCAGACAAATGGCGGAAGAAGCTATTAATCATTCTATCGGGGTAATTACTTCCAATGAAGATAATGCAACTTCTTTAGGAACTAAGAATCAATTGTATACAGTGTTAGTGCAATGGCCCGACCAATGTGTTTCTGCCGATATTACATCATATATGAAAGGGTATAACGATCCGCGTATGCCGAAATATTTTAAAAAGAAAACAAGTGATAAAGGAGATGACGATTATGTGGGGATGCGTGCAGGTTTGTCTTATGGTAATGATATTACCGGACCGACTTTCTCTAGAATAAATGTTGGAGAGATGGATCGTACTTTATGGATGAGTGCAGCTGAAACTGCTTTTAACAAAGCTGAAGCAGCAATGTTAGGATGGGATGTAAAAGGAGAAACAGTGAAAGATTTGTATGAGTCAGCTATCAGACTTTCTTTTACACAATGGGGAGTATCAGAAGGTATTGACCAGTATCTGAATGATGAATCAAGTACTCAGGCTGATTATGTAGATCCTAATGAGAATAAGGGGAATGAAAGTGCTATTAGTTCTATAACCATCAAATGGAAAGATGATGCTGGTGAAGAAGAAAAACTGGAAAGATTAATAACTCAAAAATGGATTGCACTGTGGCCTTTGGGACAAGAAGCATGGAGTGAGTATCGTCGTACTGGATATCCACGTTTTTTCCCGTTATTGAATGGAAATATAACCAATCTTCCTTCTGCTAATCGTATTCCGTTCCCACCGTCGGAATATATTCGCAATGCTGCTAATGTAAATGCTGCTGTAACTAAATTGGGTGGCGCTGATAATTATCAGACTAAGGTTTGGTGGCAGCGTAGGGATAAGTGAATAATAGTATAATCTATATTAATGTAAATAGTATGAGAAAGATATTCTATTTTATAATGTTGTTATTTGGCATAACGGTTGCGAATACGGCGTGTGATGATTGGACAGACATGGAACCTAAATTCCAGGAAGATATGACTCAGTCGTCACTTCCGGAAGAATACTATGCCCAGCTTCGCGCTTATAAGAAAACAGATCATCCGGTTGCTTTCGGATGGTTTGGTAATTGGACGGGAAATGGGGCTACCTTAGAAAAATGTTTAGCCGGACTTCCTGATAGTGTGGATTTTGTTTCTATTTGGGGTAACTGGCGAAATTTGACAGAAGCGCAAACAAAAGATTTGCGTTATGTACAAAATGTAAAAGGGACTAAAGCTTTGATGTGTTTTATTGTTCAAAATATCGGTGACCAATTGACTCCCGAGGAATACAAAGATAATTATCTGGACTTTTGGGGATGGAATGAGAATAAGGAAGAAGCTATAAAAAAATATGCACATGCAATATGTGATAGTATTGATAAATATGGATATGATGGCTTTGATATTGACTATGAACCTAATTATGGACATCGAGGTAACATGAGTGGAAGCGATGAGAATATGTTGTTGTTCATTCAGACTTTGGGAGAAAGAATCGGGCCGAAATCGGGCACAGACAGGTTATTAGTAATTGATGGTGAACCACAAAGTATTGTATCGGAGTCAGGTGCTTATTTTAATTATTTTATAGTGCAGGCTTATGATTCTCCGGGAGATAATACTGGACGTGACAATTTGGATAGCCGTTTAAACTCTACAATAAGAAACTTCGATGGACATTTGACAGCAGAGGAAGTTGCTAAGAAATATATTGTAACTGAAAATTTTGAAAAATGGGCTTTGTCTGGTGGTGCTGACTTCACAGATCGATATGGAAATAAAATGAAGTCTTTGGAAGGTATGGCGCGTTGGACACCTATTATTAATGGGAAAAAATGTGTAAAAGGAGGAGTTGGAACCTATCATATGGAGTATGAGTATACAATTGATGGTACAGAAGAATCTTATCCTTACTTGCGTAATGCTATTCGTATTATGAATCCACCGGTAAAATAACAAATCTAAAGATATAATAATTATGAGATATCTGGTAAAAAATAAAAATACAATAATGTTCGCTTTTGCTATATTGCTTTGTGTAATAATAGCAAGTTGTGAAGATGCAAAGTATGATACTATCGGCAGTAGAATCTATTTAGCTGAATCCAGTAGTTTGTCTTATGAATCTAAAAAGGTAACAGTAGCTGAAGAGGGTAGTGTTGTCACTGTGACTCCGCGGTCAGGACAAATTGCAACAGAGGATATAGAAATTACCTTGGGACTAAGTCCGAAATCGTTGGAAGTATATAATACAAAAAGTGGTACGAACTATAAATCTATGCCGGAAGGTTCATATTCTTTTGATCAAAAGACAGTGGTTATAAAAAAGGGAGAATTAGTGGCTCCTACTGTTAAAGTATCAATTGATCCGTTGACAAAGGAAATGCTTGATTCTGGTGATAAATTTGCACTACCGGTTGCTATTACTTCTGTATCAGGTGGACAACAAACGTTGGAAGGTGCAGATGTTATGATTTATATCATGGATCAGGTTATTATAACCTCTGCACCAGTGTTGACGGGTACAAAACCAATTACTATGGAAATGCGTCAGGATTATACAGTAACTCAATGGTCACTTGAAATGCGTATTAATATGAGTGAACTTGGTGATGGGGTGACTCCTGGAGTTGGTCATCCTGGTCCTCCTAGCTATCAGAATCAAGCAATATTCTCTGCAGGTCCGGGTAATGGTATCGCAGAAGATGGTGAAATTTATATTCGTTTTGGTGATGGCCCGATTCCTGGTAATATTTTGCAGATAAAAACACAAGGTACTCAAGTAAATGCTGCTACTAAGTTTAAAAATAATCAATGGTACCATTTAGCATTTGTTTGTGATGGAGTGAAATTGACTATTTATGTAAATGGAAATATTGATGCAACACTAGATCTTCCAAGAAAACCTTTGCGTCTTGTTAAAAATAGCTTTGGCATATGCAATGGTGATTGGATGGTTACAGATGCTATCGTTAGCGAAGTACGTTTTTGGACTACTGCTATTTCACAATCGCAGATTCAAAATAATATGTTTGCGATAAATCCGGGTACAGATGGTTTGGAGGCTTATTGGAAATTGAATGAAGGGTCAGGAACCGAGTTTAAAGACGCAACTGGTCATGGAAATAAAGCCACGGCACTTAAGGGAGTTGTCAGATGGGTAGATGGCATTAGATCAGATGGTAAATAATATAATATTCAAATGATGTAATTATGAGATTGAAAAATATAATATGGAAAACAGTAGTGATGTCATTAATGGCATCACCACTGTGCATCTCTTGTGATGATGATGACGAAGTTACTGTAAACTCTAAGTTTTATCTTTCTACGAAAGTTTTTCCGGTAGATTCTTATGAAGCATCGTTGTCTGTAATTTTGAAAGATAATTCAGTGGTGGTAAATGAGTTACAACCTAATTATCGGTTTGTGGCATGTGCAACGGAGAGATTGTCGAAAGATGTGAAAATAACAGCCGCTAGTGATGATAATCTAGTAAGTGTTTACAATAAAGCTAATGATACGGAATATAACATATTGCCTGCTGAAAATTATTCTTTCACCAATAAAACTGTTACTATTGAAAATGGAGAAAGTGTATCTGGAGATTCTATAAAAATAGAGCTATTAAATGTAGAATCTTTGACGACAGAAGGAGGGTATTTGTTGCCGGTTACCATATCTTCTATAGAAGGTAATAACTTAGATGCACTTAGCTCTAATAGAGGAGTAGTTTATGTGAAAATTCAAAATATTCATGTCAATGTAGAATCTGGACAACCAGCTGAAGGTAGTTTGATTGCAGATCGTTCTGGTTGGACTGTAAAAGTTGCCCCGACGACTCGTGGAGATGCTAAAAATTTGATTGATGGAACAAGTTCTGATGTAGCTCGTGATGGAGGAGCAGAATATTGGCTAACTGTGGATATAGGTAAGGTGCAGACATTAACAGGAATAAGAAATAAGTGTTATGGTAGTAGTTATTCACCGACTGCAGTAGATGTATTTACTTCGGGTGATGGAATAAAATGGAAATCTATCGGAACTGTAACCATTTCAAAAGGTAGCACACAATATATTAAGTTTTCGAAAGCTATTGAAACGCGTTATTTAAAGTATTATGTGAAACAAGGTCCCAGTACGGTCAGCCTTACGGAATTTGACCTATATGCGAAATAATTAATAGGTTATTGATTTTTTGAAGTCCCACTTTTTCGTTTTTTCGAATAAAGTGGGACTTATTATATAAGTTAATAAATAAAAAAAGAAAAAGATTGATTGTTTAATATCATCATATTGATTGTATTACTATTATATAATAACTTTTAATAGCAAGAAAAACATGAAATTATCTATTCTACGACTCTGTTTATGGTTTATAGGAATTTGCATAGCGTTTCCTTCTCTCTCTCAAACTGTGTTAGTAACTAATGGGAATACGAGCTCCAAGATCATTTTGAAAGAGAATAATCAAATATCTTGGACAGCTGCAAATTTGTTACAAACATTTATTCAAAAAGTAACTGGTTGTAAGTTGCCTGTTGTTATAAGTCAAACGCCTCGGAAAGGAGATATACTGATTGGCGGTCAAACTCCGCAAACAGTGACGGAAGATGGTTTCTCTATCTCTACTCAAGACGGTATTTTAAGAATATCAGGAAAAGAAAAAGGAGTTGTATATGGAGTTGTCACTTTGTTGGAACAATATCTGGGAGTTGATTATTGGGGAGAGAATGAATACTCTTTTACTCCTCAAAAGACGGTGATCTTGCCTTTAATTAATAAAGTCGAAAACCCGGCCTTTCGTTATCGTCAGACGCAATGTTATGCCATCCGTACGGATTCTATTTATAAGTGGTGGAATCGTTTAGAGGAACCCAATGAAGTGTTTGCTGCCGGTTATTGGGTACATACCTTTGATAAGCTTCTGCCTTCATCTGTTTATGGGAAAGAACATCCGGAATATTATTCTTATTTCAAAGGAAAGCGCCATCCGGGGAAAGCAAGTCAGTGGTGTTTGAGTAATCCGGAAGTTTTTGAGATTGTAGCTCAACGTGTAGACTCTATTTTCAAAGCTAACCCCGATAAACATATCATGTCCGTCAGTCAGAATGATGGTAATTATACGAATTGCACCTGTGATGCTTGTAAGGCTATTGATGATTATGAAGGGGCACTATCGGGAAGTGTGATTACTTTTCTGAATAAGTTGGCTGCTCGTTTTCCGGATAAGGAGTTTTCTACATTGGCTTATCTGTATACAATGAATCCTCCGAAGCATGTGAAGCCTTTGCCGAATGTGAATATTATGTTGTGTGATATTGACTGCGATCGTGAAGTAACCTTGACGGAGAATGCTTCGGGAAAGGAATTTGTGAAAGCCATGGAGGGATGGTCTAAAATAACCAATAATATTTTCGTATGGGATTATGGTATCAATTTTGATAATTATCTGGCCCCTTTTCCTAACTTCCATATTTTACAGGATAATATCCGTCTTTTCAAGAAGAATCATGCTACCATGCATTTCTCTCAAATAGCAGGGAGCAGGGGAGGAGATTTTGCCGAACTTCGTGCCTATTTAGTTTCAAAGTTAATGTGGAATCCCGAAGCTAATGTAGATTCTTTGATGCAACATTTCCTACATGGATATTATGGTGAAGCAGCGCCACATCTTTATCAATACATAAAGGTTATGGAAGGTGCATTAATAGGTAGCGGACAGAGATTATGGATTTATGATTCTCCTGTATCACATAAATATGGCATGTTGAAGCCTGCTTTGATGCGTCGTTATAATCATTTATTTGATTTGGCCGAAAAGGCTGTCGCAACAGAGCCGGATTTCTTGAAGCGAGTTCAACGGGCGCGTCTGCCAATTCAGTATTCAGAACTGGAGATCGCACGGACAGAGACAGAAAAAGACTTGGCAGATATAAATAAGAAGTTAGATCTTTTTGAGGAACGTGTGAAAGAGTTTCAAGTCCCTACCTTGAATGAGCGTTCCAATTCGCCGATAGACTACTGTAAATTGTATCGGGAACGTTATATGCCACAAAAGGAGAATAGTCTGGCTTTAGGAGCAAAGGTTACTTATATAACTCCTCCTACCGGAAAATATGCAGCGTTAGGAAAGACTGCATTGGTTGATGGTTTGTTTGGTGGAGCAACCTTTGTTGATAGTTGGATTGGTTGGGAAGGAACGGATGGTGCATTCGTTATAGATTTAGGTGAAACGAAAGAAATACATAGTGTGGAAACGGATTTTCTTCATCAAATAGGGGCATGGATTCTTTTCCCTTTAAAGGTGGTTTATTCGTATGCTGATGACGGTGAGCATTATACACACTGGAAAACGATTGATTTGCCGGAAGAGCGTACGGGGGAGGTGAAATTCCGTGGAGTCAAGGCAGAATCAGCAGAACCGGTAAAAACTCGTTATGTAAAAGTAGAAGTCACCGGAACGAAAGAATGCCCGACTTGGCATTACGGCGTGGGACATCCTTCGTGGTTCTTTATAGACGAAGTGATAATAAAATAAAAAAAGTAGGGGGGAGACGTTAGTAGTTTCCCCCTTTTAGTTGTATTATATATAGATGGGTTAGAAAAATGGATTTTTTCATCTATATACTATGATTTATGCAACAGAATAAAACTGCTTCTCAACGAAACACTATTAGCCCGGCTTGCTGGGTGCCTACCGCTTATTTTGCAATGGGACTTCCTTTCATTGCTATTAATCTGGTTTCAGTTTTCATGTTTAAGGATCTTGGAATTTCGGATACGCAAATTGCATTCTGGACATCTCTAATTATGATGCCTTGGACACTGAAGTTCTTGTGGAGCCCTTTTCTTGAAATGTATAAGACGAAAAAATTCTTCGTATTAATAACAGAATTGTTGAGCGGTGTACTGTTTGGAGTAGTAGCTTTTTCTTTGTTCTTCGATTATTTTTTCGCTATAAGTATTTCTACAATGGCAGTGATAGCTTTTAGTGGAGCCACACACGATATAGCTTGTGATGGTGTATATATGGCTGAATTGAACAAAGAAGATCAGGCAAAATATATCGGAGTGCAGGGTGCTTTTTATAATGTAGCCAAATTGGTCGCTAATGGAGGATTGGTTGCTATGGCGGGAGCACTGGCAGAACATTTTGGAGCGATAGAAGGTGCTTCAATAGATGCTAATAAAGGGGCATATTCATCTGCATGGATGATTATTTTCGGTGTAATTGCTGTAATAATGGTACTAATCGGAATTTATCACATCAGAATCTTACCTTCTACACAACTACCTGTAACAACTAAAAAGACGACTTCGGAAATTAAAAAAGAGTTAGTAGCAGTAATAGGAAACTTCTTTACTAAGAAACATATTTATTATTACATTGCTTTTATTATTTTATATCGACTGGCAGAAGGATTTATCATGAAAATAGCTCCGCTGTTTTTGCGTGCTTCAAGAGATGTAGGTGGTTTAGGATTGTCATTAACCGAGATCGGTACGCTGAATGGTATCTTTGGTTCTGCAGCTTTCGTTCTAGGTTCATTGTTGGCAGGAATTTATGTCTCTAAGTTCGGACTGAAAAAGACACTGTTCACTCTCTGTTGTATTTTTAATCTTCCGTTTGTAGCCTATACTTTTTTGGCAGTTGCACAGCCTACCAATGTATATCTAATCGGAACTTGTATAACAATGGAATATTTTGGTTATGGTTTTGGTTTTGTCGGACTGACGTTGTTTATGATGCAACAGATTGCTCCTGGAAAACATCAAATGTCGCATTACGCATTTGCTTCAGGAATCATGAACCTGGGAGTGATGCTTCCGGGAATGGTGAGCGGTTATCTTAGCGACTTGCTTGGGTATCGAAATTTCTTTATCTATGTATTAATCGCAACTATTCCTGCTTTCCTGATTACTTATTTCATCCCTTTCACGTATGATGATTCAAAAAAATAATAATATAAAAAATAACGATTATGAATAAAATTCAAATTCCTTGGGAAGATCGTCCTGTCGGATGTACGGACGTTATGTGGCGTTACTCACAAAATCCGGTTATCGGACGTTATCATATTCCTTCATCTAATAGTATATTCAATAGTGCTGTTGTTCCTTTTGAGGATGGTTTTGCCGGCGTATTCCGCTGCGATAACAAAGCGGTGCAAATGAATATCTTTGCAGGTTTCAGTAAGGACGGTATTCATTGGAATATCAATCATGAACCTATCCAGTTTAAGGCTGGTAATACAGAAATGATTGAGTCGGAATATAAATATGATCCCCGTGTTACATGGATTGAAGATCGCTATTGGGTGACTTGGTGTAATGGTTATCATGGTCCTACAATTGGTATTGCATACACTTTTGACTTTAAGGAATTTTTCCAATGCGAGAATGCTTTCCTGCCCTTCAACCGTAATGGCGTACTTTTCCCACAGAAAATTGATGGCAAGTATGCTATGTTGAGTCGCCCGAGTGACAATGGACATACTCCGTTCGGTGATATATATATCAGTTATAGCCCGGATATGAAATATTGGGGTGAACACCGCTGTGTAATGAAAGTGACTCCTTTCCCGGAAAGTGCTTGGCAGTGTACAAAGATTGGTGCAGGATCAGTGCCTTTCCTTACAGACGAAGGCTGGTTGCTGTTTTATCATGGTGTTATTACTACCTGCAACGGTTTCCGTTATGCTATGGGAGCTGCCATACTGGATAAAGATCATCCGGAAAAAGTCCTTTACCGTACACGTGAATACCTGATCGGTCCGGCTGCTCCTTATGAACTTCAAGGTGATGTTCCCAATGTTGTATTCCCTTGTGCTGCTTTGCAGGATGGTGAACGTGTGGCAGTTTATTATGGTGCAGCAGATACGGTGGTAGGTATGGCTTTTGGATATATAAAAGAGATTATCGATTTTACTAAGCGAACGAGTATCATTTAATTAAGATATGAAACGTATTATATTAACTTACACACTTGCTTTTTCCCTTCTTTCCGCTTATGCGGGGGAAGGGGGAAGCCCTCCCCTAAAAAATACGGATAAAAGTCTTTTGATAGATTATGTAGATCCTTTTATCGGAACTACTAATTTCGGGACTACCAATCCCGGAGCGATTTGTCCAAATGGTATGATGTCTGTGGTTCCTTTCAATGTGATGGGATCTTCTGAAAATACCTATGATAAAGACGCACGGTGGTGGTCTACGCCTTATGAATATACAAACTGTTTCTTTACCGGATATGCTCATGTAAATTTGAGTGGAGTCGGTTGTCCGGAATTAGGTTCTTTATTGCTGATGCCTACTACCGGAGAACTGAATGTGGATTATAAGGAATATGGTAGTAAGTATAAGGATGAACAGGCTTCACCGGGTTATTATTCTAATTATCTGACTAAATATAATGTAAAAACAGAAGTCTCGGCTACTCCTCGTACCGGTATTGCCCGTTTTACTTTCCCAAAAGGAAAAAGTCATATATTGTTGAATTTAGGTGAAGGATTAACGAATGAGAGCGGTGCCATGCTTCGTCGTGTAAGCGATTGTGAGGTGGAAGGAGTCAAATTGCTTGGTACATTCTGTTATAACCCTCAAGCTGTGTTTCCTATTTACTTTGTATTACGGGTTAAAAAGAACCCTTCTGCAACAGGGTATTGGAAGAAACAACGTGCGATGACGGGTGTTGAGGCTGAATGGGATCCGGACCAGGGAAAGTATAAGCTTTATACTCGCTACGGAAAAGAAATAGCAGGAGATGACATCGGTACTTATTTCTCCTTCGACACAGAAGAAGGTGAGCAGGTAGAAGTACAAATGGGAGTTTCTTTTGTAAGTATAGAAAATGCCCGGTTGAATCTGGATCGTGAACAGGCTGGAAAGAATTTCGAGCAGATTCATGCTGAAGCACGCTCCAAATGGAATGATGACTTGTCACGCATAACTGTAGAAGGTGGTACGGATGCTCAAAAAACTGTATTTTACACAGCACTTTACCATTTGCTGATTCATCCTAATATTTTGCAGGATGTAAACGGAGAATATCCGGCAATGGAAAGTGATAAGATTCTGACAACAAAAGGAGATCGCTATACTGTCTTTTCTCTTTGGGATACTTACCGCAATGTTCATCAATTGTTGACTTTGGTTTATCCGGAACGTCAGATGGAAATGGTACGTACAATGCTCGATATGTATCGCGAACATGGATGGTTGCCTAAATGGGAATTATATGGCAGGGAAACATTGACAATGGAAGGTGATCCGAGTATTCCGGTAATTGTAGATACCTGGATGAAAGGTTTGCGTGATTTTGATGTTGATTTGGCTTATGAAGCAATGTACAAATCTGCTACATTACCCGGAGCGGAAAACTTGATGCGTCCTGATAATGATGATTATATGTCCAAAGGATATGTGCCTCTTCGCGAACAGTATGACAATTCCGTATCTCATGCATTGGAATATTATATTGCTGATTTTGCGTTATCTCGCTTTGCAGAGGCTTTGGGTAAAAAGAAAGATGCAGAGATGTTCTACAAGCGTTCTCTGGGATACAAACATTATTATAGCAAAGAATTTGGCACTTTCCGTCCGATTCTTCCAGATGGAACTTTTTACAGTCCGTTTAATCCGAGACAAGGAGAGAACTTTGAACCGAATCCCGGTTTCCATGAAGGTAATTCCTGGAATTATACATTCTATGTGCCACATGATGTATATGGCTTGGCAAAACTAATGGGTGGGAAGAAACCTTTTATTGATAAGCTACAAATGGTTTTTGACGAAGGGCTTTATGACCCGGCAAATGAACCGGATATTGCTTATGCCCATTTATTCTCATATTTTAAAGGTGAAGAATGGCGCACACAGAAAGAGACGCAACGTTTAATAGACAAGTATTTTACTACCAAACCTGATGGTATTCCAGGAAATGATGATACGGGGACGATGTCTTCCTGGGCTATTTTCAATATGATTGGTTTTTATCCTGATTGTCCCGGACTACCCGAATATACATTGACGACTCCGGTTTTTAATAAGGTAACGATTCGGTTAGATCCGAAATGGTATAAAGAGAAAGAGCTAATAATTGAAACTAATCGCACTCAACCAGGAACTTTATATATTGATAAGATACTGTTGAATGGTCAAAAGTTTAATAAATATCATATTACACATGATGAACTTGTTCACGGCAAATATTTAAAATTTGAATTGAAATAACACACAGTGTTTCATAGGTATCGTTTTTGGGTTGACAGGGCTGTCGGACTTCTTATGGTCCGGCAGCCCATTTTTTGTACGCTCGGCATGAGCATTATCTAACGGGTGTAAGTCCC